>JAAXHV010000379.1 GCA_012270695.1 Gammaproteobacteria bacterium
GTGGAAGTGACACTGAAGTCGGCAAACCCGTCCTCATCCTCCGGCGCGCCACTGGTATACACAACCTTGCCATGACAGTCGCTGACCAGGACAAAAACCAGGTCATCCCAGTTGCTCCCTTCCAGGGGGCTGCCGATGGTAAACGGGTCCCAACTGATAGCCAACGGCATTTCAGAATTGATACCGTTAAAGTCGGTCACCGGCTGACCGGACTGGGACAGGTAAATCGGACTCGTGTCCGGTATGCGGGTACGCAATTCCGGCCCGCCAATCCGTATCGGATCGAGTTGTAAATTTCCCTCCGGTCCGCGTATCTCCCAGACATAATGATTGGACGCTGGATGTGCCGCTTCAAGCTTCGCCAAATCATCATAGGACTTTGATTTTCTTGTGTAGAACAGGCCATTAGTGAATGCATACGGATCTTTTTCAGCGAAGCTTGCCAAGGGTATATCGCTACCCTTGACGTACAGGAAAGATTCTACATTTTTGATCGTTGACCTTTTCGCATAAATGACCTCCGCCAGAAAGTGATAATCCGTAGCTTTCAACTGTCCGTGATGGTCCTGGGTATATGTGACATATTTTTCCACCCAGGTCATATCCATGGCGGGAACCGGTTCTGAGATTGCCGGACGGGTACAAAAGCTGAAACAACCGATAGTTGCAACAAACAGGAGACATTTTGGAAGCCGGAAATGCATAGACGTTCTCCCTGTTCAGGGCTTGGTTAATCGATGTTGATACCCGCTTTTTCCAGTTTATCAATCAGTGGCAGTAAATGCTTTTTGTAGTAACGCCATTTGCCTGCCGATGAGTTGTACAACGGCTCTCTTACCTGGCTTGCGCTGCCTGTCGTGGATGCCTGTTCGTTAAGATAAAATTCAAGACAGGAGTCTTCCCATTCCAAATCAAGATAATCGAGTAATTTCTCTGTTGCTTTTTTCTGATCGGCGACAATATCCTCATAGCGGATATCATACATCCATCCAGCCGGCAGTATCTTCCGCCAATGCTCCATCAACTTGTAATGTTCGATAAAATATTCGCCCAGTTCATCGAGATCGTACGTAAACGGATAAGCATTTTTAAAAAGGTACTTATAGGCGGCAAAGCAGGTGTCCACAGGATGGCGATTGACGTGCACCACCTTGGCATGGGGCAACGCCAGATAAATTAACCCGACATAAAGGCTGTTCAGGGGGAGTTTGTCAATAAATCGGGGAGTATCCTTCAGCAGTGGCCTGACAGCGGTTACATAATTTTGACCCAGGCTGCGCATGTCAACTGCCAATGACGCCTTTGGCAAAGCCAACCGCGCCGGTTGTTTGCCCTTGTTGTCAGCGCCGGTCAGCTTTAACAGTTCCAGTGCAAAATCATTGAGTTCACCCGCGCTAATCACCCTGCTGTGCGATGAAACAATACGCTCGACAAGTGTTGAGCCCGTCCGTGGCAGACCAAGTATAAAGATGGGCGCAGCGGATGCGTAACCGTGTCCTGTGGCAGCCTCCAGGGCTTCCCTGGTGAAAGCATCCGTTATGGCAGTGAAAATTTTAATATCGTCTTTCAGGTCATATTTCAGGTTCCTGCGTCTTAACGAAGCGCCTTTTTCCAGGTATGCAAATGCTTCATCGTATTCTTCAATGTCCTCAAGTTCTTTCGACACGGCATAGGCAACCTGAACCGCTCCGCGCCAGTTTTTAACCCCTTTTTCCAGGCGCTCCTTTAATTCCTTTATATGATTATCGCCCCTTGTCTGCCTGCGTAGCGATGCGCGCAGGTTAAGCATTTCATAATCGTGAGGATCCGCTGCCAGGGCTTTGTTACACGCCTCTTCGGCTTTGTCTATGTCACCGAGGAAGCGATAGACCGAAGCCAGGCCGCGTTGCAACTCATTACGGTTCGGCTGTATTGCTTCAGCTTTTTTATACCAGGCAAGCGCGCCTTCATGGTCATCGCAACGCACCAATACGGAGGCCAGCATCAACTGCTCATCAACTTCCGTCACCCCGGATTTTGCGGCGGCGTCGACAGACTGTTTCGCCTCTGTGACAAACCCGGCCAGAATAGCGCAGCGCGCCCGCTGCACGTAGCGCCTGACATTATGCACATCCAGCTTGACCGCACGGTTTACTTCGCTCCAGGCGTGCCTTATCTTGCCCTGGCGTAAAGATATCTCACTTGCCAATGCCCATACCGCAGCAATGGAGTCATGGGTCGTCTTGAGTTTTGCGATTGTTGCCTCTGCTGCCGGCAGATTTCCGTGTTCCATCAGTGTCGACGCCGACGCCAGTTGATCGTTCAAACTGCGGGCACTGTTTTCCATTATCCCTGCCGGACGCGATGTCTGACCAGTTCAGTCGCCAGGGAAAGTGTGCATTGTACGGATTCGAGGACGGGCACAGTCAGGTGCGTACGCAAATGATCGATAACTGTCAAACTGCCGTAACCTACGATCACGTCTGCTTTGTCTTCTTTAACCGCAAGTCGCGCCTGCTCCAGCATTTTCCCGGGCAAATCGTCCCGTTCGGCGGCAAAATCCAGACTGGTAGATTGAACCGCGCGTATCGAGGCCAGCTTGTCCTGAAAACCATATTTACGCACCAGATCTTCAAATACGTTAAACCTGATCAACCCCGAGGTTGTTTTGTTCGGCAGTAAAACGCTGATGCGACGTCCCAACAGGGAACCCAGGTGCATTACGGCTTCGCAATCCCCCACGACAACGAGCTTGTCCACGACTTCTTTCATGGCTTCAATTCCGGGGTCAAGCAGGCAACCCGTGGTAATGGCATCGAATCCGTCCCGTTCCGCCTGGATCGCGGCCTGGACATTATAGGGCGCGACCAGGTCATGATCATGGACACTCATGATTGAAGTAACAGGGGCATCTGGCAGGTCACGAATAGTCACTTCAACGTCCGGGGCCGCAATCTCATCAACAAGCTCCCGGGTTACCGCCCCCCAGGACTCCAACCCGGCGCGCACGGCAATCATCGCGCAAACGCGAATTGACCTGTTCAGGGGTAAGTCACCCTCTTCATTGATAAGACCATTTGAGACGCAATCCGAAAGTCTGGGGTTTGATCACCCCATATCCCTGATCCTGTTCACCAAAAGTATCCGGTGAAGACACCACTGTGGTTGCCCGGGTGTTTGAAACATTTTCTCCGAATGCGGTAATACTGTAATTATCCCTGGCCCAGGTTATAGAAAGATTCCACACCGTGAAACCGTCAAGCGGCACAAAATTTTCAGCTGCCAGCAACGGTTGATCAATAAAGGCGGTGTTGGTGTCACTGCGGTAAGCCAAATCCGTATAAAAAATAAGTTTTGATGTTGCCAGGGGATATTCGTACTGGAGGTGGCCGAAAAACGTATGCTTCGCTGCGCCCGGCAGTGTCGTGCCATCCGGAACTGTGGTCGCCGGATTGCCTGACTGCTGCTCGAACGGATCGGTGGTCTCGGCATCGATATAGGTATAGCTGACCCCGAAACCAAGCTGGTCGGTCAGGTAGCCATTCAAGTCCAGTTCCAGACCGCGGGAGCGGGCGCCGCCGATGTTATCCACAAAGGCGATTCCAAAAGGTGAAAACAAACTTGATTGAAAATCCGTCCAGTCCACCCAGAATGCCGTGGCCGTGTAATTGACCTGCGCGTTCCAGGTGCCCTTGACACCGACTTCGAAGTTCTCCGCATCATCTGACTGAAACCGAAGAATATCGGAATAATCGTTGCCAAACGGATCGATCTCCGGCAACTGGTTGGCCCCGCCTGCCCGAAAACCCTGGGACCAGGTAAAAAAGGCCAGCATGTCATCAGTCACCTCGTAAGAGGTATTGACCTTGAAAATTTCATCCGATACTTCGTTTTCCGTCGGGTTTATGCCGCCGAGCAGAAAATCGTCCGTCGCAGTACCGTAATAGAAAAACTCAAATGTCCGGGAGGCAAATGGCAGCGGGATGCCTGAAGTTCCATCCAGCTCCTGGTCGAAGATACGGACTCCACCGGTAACCTGCCAGCGATCGGTGATATTCAAGGTCAATTCGCCAAACACGGCCATATCCCTGAATTCCTGTTCGGTCCCGCCCGTGGCCAATACGTCGGTAAAATTCAAAGGAGGATTCAGGCCAAAATACGCATTGGTATAATCATTTACGCCAAACAGGGGTTGAAACAGGTCGAAATCAAGGTCGTTCTCGAGATAGAACCCGCCTGCCACCCATTCGATTCTTCCTTCAGTCTCGGATACCAAACGTATTTCCTGAGTAAACGTCTGTGAATTCTGACCACGGATAATAGGCGATATAATGCGAGGCAAACCAAAGTAATACTGCGGAATATTGGTCCTTAAAAAACCGGATGATTCCGAAATGCTGTCTACATTAATCTCGGAGTACGCAGAAGCCGACGTCAACCTGGCGAACCCGAGATCGAACTCCATATCAACGCTACCCAGTTGCAGGGAGGCATCATGCGGGTCGGTAAATGCCTTGTACATAACGTACTCTTCGCCGGTTCCGTAGTTCGGGTTATCTTCATAGCGACTGCCCACTTTGGTCAGTTGATAATGGTAGTTCACATTCACATCCATGCGGTCGCTCGGTAGGAAACGCAGACTGACACGGGCAAAAGTAACTTCGGCGTCATTGACGTCTTCCTTTTCCGGAGCGTATGCAGGAAGGCTGCCGAGAATATCTCCGGGGTCAGCCAGCACCACCGCGCCAGGTTCTACGGGCGTGCCGGTCTGCTGTACCAGACCGACGGCATCGATGAAGCCGGGAATCTCTTCGTAGCCGACAGAAGCCCGAAGCGCAAACGTTTCGTTGAGTGGAACGTTGACCGTGAAATTTCCCTCATAGCCGACATCATCAGATTTCTTGGTCAGGGAAGCTTCCGCATTCACATCCAGCGTGAACCCGTCAAAATCCGGTTGATTGGGAATAAATCTGACTGTGCCACCAACCGAACCCGAGCCATAGAGTGTGCCCTGCGGTCCGCGTAACACCTCTACCCGGTCGAGGTCGACGAGTTTTAATGGAAAGAATACCGGGGTCTCACCCACGTAGGTTGAAACAGTCGCCTGGCCGATACGGGGGTTATCGTCCTCATTGCCGAGGTTGTTGGCATTCAACCCGCGAATATTGAAATTGTTCCGGTTACCCGACACCCGCGGTCCTTCATCGAATGAGCTCAAGCCCGGTACCATACGGAGCATCCCTGAAATATCACTGACGCCGGCCGCTTCAAGTTGGTCGGCAGACAAGGCAGTGATGTTATAGGGAACATCCAGCACGGATTCTGTCCGGCGATTGGCGGTGACGACAACCTCTTCCAGTAGCGCTCCCGAAGTTGCCTCCTGCGCCTGGATGGAAGTGGACTGTATTGCCAGACCCACAGCAATAGCAAGTGGTTTGCGCACCAGCGTTTTCATAGTTCAATCCCCCCGTAACTCCCCCGAGACAACAGGGCAAATAGGATATAGGTCAATCGTAGTATAATGTTACCGCATCCTGATGCAAAATAACAAATGGCCTCAACACTGTTTACCAACGCAAACCTGTTTGATGGAGAAGCGGACGAGCTCAAGCAGGGTTACCATATTCTCGTTGAAGGAACGGATATCCGTGAGGTGTCTGATCGGCCGCTCCGGTCTGCTCAAGCAGAAACAGTCGATGTAACCGGCAAGACGCTGATGCCGGGGTTGATCGATGCCCACGTCCACGTAACCGATCATGATGTCTCTCCTGCCCGACTTCAGGAACTGTCCCCGTCATGGGTGGCGCTGAAGGCGGCAAAACTGATGCGGGAAATGTTGTTCCGCGGTTTTACTTCAATACGCGACGCCGCCGGCGCCGATAGCGGGTTGGCGCGAGCGGTCGAAGAAGAGTTGATAATCGGACCCAGGTTGTTTCATTGCGGTCGCGGCTTGAGTCAAACCGGCGGACATGGAGACTTCAGGGAACCGGGCAATGACGTTGACCCGTGTTGCTATGGCCGAACCGGGATGACAGTGATCGCCGATGGGGTCTCAGCAGTAAGAAAAGCGGCCCGGGAGGAATTACGCAAAGGCGCCCATGCAATTAAAATCATGGCTTCCGGTGGAGTCACTTCCCCGTCCGACCCACTCCTGGGGCTGCAATATTCCGAAGATGAAATACGCGCGGCCGTTGAAGAGGCTGAACACCGGGGGACCTACGTGCTTGCCCATAGCTATAGTGATGAAGCGATCAACAGGGTCTTGAAATGCGGCGTTCGATCGGTGGAACACGCCAATTTCATTGAATTGAATACGGCAGAATTCGCTGAGCGCGCAGGCGCCTTCGTTATTCCGACCCTGGTAACCTACCAGGCGATGATTAGCCGCGGGAAAGAAATCGGTTTACCCGGGTACAGTATGAAAAAAGTTTCCGAGGTACACCAGGCCGGCCTGAAGAGTCTTGAACATTTAAAGCAAGCAGGAACCAATACCGGGTTCGGGACGGACTTGTTTGGTCCTCTGCATGATATGCAGTCCGATGAATTCCGGATCCGCGCCGAGGTGCTCTCGCCTTTTGAGATACTGGCGTCGGCAACGAAAACCAACGCAGAACTTCTGAACATGTACCCGAAACTGGGTTGCATCAGACCGGGCGCCCTGGCAGACATACTCATCGTCGACGGCAACCCGTTGCGCAATCTCTCATTGCTGCAACACCCGCACCGCGCTCTGACTCATATCATGAAGTCCGGCAGGTTTTACAAGCGTCCGGATTAGCCGGCACTCACCGGGCTAGATCAAAGAGCGATAACCAATGCGGCGAATAGGAATTGACGTCGGCAGCACCCACACCGACGCGGTTATCATGGATGGCAAAGACATCATCGCCACCTTTAAAACGCCGACTAGCGCTGATACGGCAACCGGAATTGTCACAGCAGCCAGGAAAGTTCTGTTTGACTCGCGGATACCAGGTTCTTCCGTTGCAGCCGTCATGATTGGCACAACACAATTTACCAATGCTGTTGTACAACGCCGCGGCTTATCCAGGGTGGCTGCGCTGCGAGTAGGCGCGCAATCAACCTCGGCCCTGCCGCCGTTTTATGACTGGCCGCTCGACCTGAAACAGGCGGTACAGGGAACCGGTGCCATGATAAACGGCGGTCATGAATTTGACGGTAAGCCGGTTAGCGTTTTTGATGAGATGGCATTCAATACGGCCTGTGATGAAATGGCCGAGGCCGGACTGGTTTCGCTGTCCGTTTGCAGTATGTTCTCGTCTGTCAACCCGGAAACCGAACTGTGGATAAAGCGGCAGGTTGCGGAAAAACGGTTGGCGCAATACGTTTCCCTGTCCAGCGAACTGGGCGGCATAGGCATCTATCAAAGAGAAAATGCCGCCTTGCTCAACGCGGCATTGATGCCGCTTGCCGCAAGCACCATACAGGCATTTCGCTCAGCCTTTGATGAACTTGGCCTGTCCGCAAAACTGTTTATCAGCCAGAACGACGGTACCTTGATGGAAGCAGGCTTTGCCACCCGCTACCCGGTGCTCACAATTTCTTCCGGACCGACCAATTCCATGCGTGGCGCGGCGCACCTTAGCGGACTTGCCGATGCCATGGTCATCGATGTGGGGGGGACCACCAGTGATGTCGGCATGTTAATGGACGGCTTTCCCAGGCGTTCCGGTATCGAGG
>JAAXHV010000380.1 GCA_012270695.1 Gammaproteobacteria bacterium
TGGGGAAGAGGTTCGGAAGCAACGGCCTGCCTGACCACACGCGCCGGTTCACGGCTGCTTAACTCGGCCGCCAGCGTATCACAAAGCATAGCCACAACAGTTGCATCGGTCTTTGCTGACCCATGACAGGACAATAAGATAGGCGCGGCTTCTGCCCTGGTCACATCTGAATGGACTGAAGGTGCGGTTGCAATGGAAGGATGTGGAAACTGGGGAGGGTTAACCCCTATTCACTTCCAGCAGGTAGAAGCCGTTCGGGTTGTATTGGATGACGTCGCCTGCCGGTATGAAGATGGTCGTGGTTTCCTCTTCAATGATGGCCGGGCCTGGTATCGTTGCGGCAGGTTCCATGTCTCTGCCGTGATAGACGGGCGTTGCCCGCAACTCCCTGGTATCCGGCATGATGACTTCCCGCGTATATTGCGACCGGGCTGCTTTGCCCGTTATCGTTTTTTTATCGCCGGCGGTGGTGGATATAAAGGTATCTATGACGACGCTGGCGCGTAATGAAACGATTTCCGGTTCATTATCCGCTTCTGAATAGGTGTAGAGTTCTTCATGGCGCTGGTGGAAATTTTCCCGAAGCTGCGTTAGTTTGTGCGCATCTATTGCGCCGGCAGGCGCGGGCACGTCACAATAATGAATCTGGTCCACGTATTTCATTTCAGCAGTGCGGTGCACGTGGACGCGGTCATCAGCGCTGACACCCAGGGCTGCTCTGCCCTCCTCCTCCATGACGTCAAACAACCTGTTGGCTATGGCAACGGATAAATCGCTGAGACGGGCAGGACAGGCGCGAATAGCATCATAACGAAGCTTGGCAGTCGCTTCACCCATCGCGCAGAGAGCGCCGGCAATGAAGGGAATCAATACTTTTTTAATGCCCAGTTCACGGGCCAGCACAGCAGCAAAAGCGGGACCTGCGCCGCCGCCGGCAACCAGCAGGTAATCCCTGGGATCATAGCCTCGCTCGATGGAAGCGATGCGTATGCCATCTACCATGTTTTTCGCGGCAACCTCGATAATGCCATGCGCGGCGCGCTGCACGTCGAGGCCGGCAGGAGCGGCAATTTTGTCCCGTATGGCCTGTTCGGCAAGGGCTCGGTCGATCTTCATCCGGCCACCGAGCAAGCCTGTGTCCGGAAAATAACCCGCTATCACCAGGGCATCCGTCACCGTCGGTTGCGTGCCGCCCCGCATATAGCAGGCCGGACCGGGATTAGCTTCGGCGCTTTCCGGACCCACCTCCAGGATGTGCCGCTGATTCAGGCGGGCGATACTGCCACCGCCCGCGCCGATACTGGTGACATTAACCATGGGCAGACCAATTCGGATGCGGGCGATATCGGCCTGATCGACGATATCCGGCAACCCGTTGCGTACCAGGCTCACGTCAAAACTGGTGCCGCCCATATCGATGGAAATGACGTTCTCACAGCCCAGTTGACGACCATACCAGAGCGCGGCCACCGGGCCGCCGGCCGGACCTGAATTGAGTACAGCGACCGGTCGCCGCCGGACCACCTGCGGTGCAGCGACGCCGCCGTTGGATTGCATGATATACAGTTTGCCGGTGAAGCCATGTTCGGCTAGCGCATTTTCCATGGTGGAGAGATAACGATCCAGGGTCGGTCCCACGTAGGCATTGGCAGCCGTGGTGCTGGTGCGGGTGTATTCGCCGACTCTCGGCAGGATATCCACCGCCGCACTGACAAAGCAATCCGGCAGGCGCTGCCTTACTTTTTCCAGTATCTTTCTTTCGTGCGCGTCATTGGCAACAGACCACAAACAGGAAATGGCAACGGCCTCCACCTCCATCTCTGCGAGCTTTTCCACCTGCTCATTCAGTTGCGCCTCATCCATCGGAACGTGTACTTTGCCGCTGGCAATAATCCGTTCTGTTACGCCCAAACGACGGTGCGCCGGCACGATCATCGTCGCTGGCGGGTAGCGGAAATCCCAGCGATGGCCGTCCTCCTTGTGTCCCAGTCTCAATTCCAGAGAATCTTCGTGACCGGCAGTCACCAGCAATCCGGTCCTGGCGCCGTTACGCTGTATCAGGGTATTCAGCGCGACGGTGCTGCCATGCACCAACACCGCACAGCGGCGGATGAAGTCGGGGAAATCCCGACCGGTTTTTCGGGCCAGACCGGTTA
>JAAXHV010000381.1 GCA_012270695.1 Gammaproteobacteria bacterium
TGCCGGCAAGTACGCTGCTGGTTGGGGCGCGCTGCAAAGGACGCGATTTGAAAACATGAAGAAATTGGGATTAATCGATAAGCAAGCGGCACCGTTCGCCAGATTAGCGTCGGAACCCGCCTGGCAGGATTTATCGAATGACGAGCAAAAGGTTGAAGCGAGAAAGATGGAAATATTTGCTGCGATGGTTGACGACATGGACAGGTATACAGGAGAAGTCATTGATTACCTGAAGTCTTCGGGACAGTTTGAAAACACATTTATTTTCTTTATGTCTGATAATGGTGCGGAGGGTGCGCACTTGAGTATTGGCTGGGAGGCGCTGGATAGGTGGGCTGCGCAATGTTGCGACAACCGTTTTGAAAATATGGGAAATGGTGATTCCTATATCTGGTATGGCCCAAACTGGACCTGGGCAAGCAGCGGAGGTTATCGGATGTATAAACAATTTACCACTGAAGGCGGGATCCGTGTTCCGGCAATCGTACACTTTCCGAAGCAATTTCAGAAAGGCATGGTGATCGATGAATTTGTGACAGTTAAAGACGTTTTGCCTACGCTCCTGGAGTTGACTGGAGTTAATCATCCAGGCCCCACCTTCAATGGACGCGCTATCCTGCCGCTTCAGGGTGTGTCTATGCTTTCAATGCTTGAGGGAGAGCAGCAAACAACTCACAACCAGGACTACGTGATGGGTTGGGAGCTGTTTGGTCGCCGGGCCATTCGAAAAGGTGGCTGGAAAATTGTATGGGAACCGGCCAAGATACCCTGGGAACCCAGGGAAACAGACATCTCAGTGGAACAATGGCGCCTTTACAATATTGAGGAAGACCCTGCGGAACTGGTTGATCTCTCAAGCGCTCAACCGCATAAACTAAAAGAACTGGCGCAGGAGTGGGAAAACTATGCCCGTGAAAACGGCGTGGTCCTGCCGGATTACGATACTCCCTATGCTACGTACCCTGACTGACCCGCATATCTCACCGTCCCTTGTCATCGTTCATCCCGCCTGAGGTAGCCTTCCCTTCGGCATAATGTTATAACTTGCGTCTCGAGTACTTCAAGAGCGGGTTGCTAAAATGCCTGAATCGATGCCTGTATTAGGATTTATACAAAAGGCAAAGAGTGAAGCCGTTGTACTGGACGCCCCCGGGCAGGGCTCGCTCAGTTACGCCGGTTTACTGAAGCTGGTTGAAACCACGGCATTAACACTGAACCAGAACGGCATACAAAGGAATGACCGGGTCGCGCTCGTGCTGCCCAACGGTGCGGAGATGGCGGCAACTTTTATAGCAATCTCGTGTACTGCTACTGCCGCGCCGCTTAATCCTGCATATCAAAAGGCGGAATTTGACTTTTATCTCTCCGATCTTGAAACCAGTGTGCTGGTAGTGGAAGAAGACAGCGACTCAGCGGCCCTTGAATCTGCACGGGAGTTGAATATCCCCGTGATGTTATTAAAAAAAGAGGGCTCTTTGACAGCAGGCGAGTTTGAGTTGGTCCCGCTAGAGCAATTTCAACAAGACGAGACTGTCGTTGCCCCCGAATTTGCCGGCAAAGACGATATTGCCCTGGTTTTACACACATCCGGGACCACCTCACGCCCCAAAATTGTGCCGCTGACACAAACAAACATTTGTGCAAGCGCGGAAAACATCCGGACTGCCCTGAACCTCACGTCTGCAGACCGTTGTTTGAATGTGATGCCTTTGTTTCACATTCATGGCTTGATTGCAGCCGTTCTTGCGAGTATCAGTGCAGGGGCGAGTATCTTCTGTACGCCCGGTTTCAATGCATTGAAATTTTTTGCCTGGTTGGAGGAAGCGCAACCAAGCTGGTACAGCGCGGTGCCGACCATGCACCAGGCTATCCTGGCCAGAGCCGGTAAGAATAAAGAGATAGTCGGGAAGTCCGCTTTGCGCTTTATCCGATCTTCATCCGCGTCATTACCGCCTCAAGTCATGAGTGAGTTAGAGGAAACTTTCCAGGCACCAGTCATCGAGGCTTATGCGATGACGGAAGCTGCCCACCAGATGACGAGCAACCCATTACCCCCGGGAATAAGAAAACCTGGCAGCGTCGGCACAGCCGCCGGGCCCAAGGTGGCGATAATGGACGAAACCGGAAACCTGCTGGGTAAAGGCTGCATCGGCGAGGTGGTCATTCAAGGGGAAAACGTCACGCCGGGATATGATAATAATCCGAGCGCAAACCGGGAAAACTTTGTCAATGGCTGGTTCCGGACCGGCGATCAGGGAATCATGGATGAAGACGGATACCTGACAATAACCGGCCGTTTAAAGGAAATCATCAACCGGGGTGGAGAAAAAATTTCACCCAGGGAAGTGGACGAAATTTTGCTGGGCCATCCTTCGGTAAGCCAGGCTGTCACCTTTGCCGTCCCCCACGATAAACTGGGCGAAGAAGTGGCGGCGGCAGTCGTATTACATGATGGTGAGATAACAAGCGAAAGTGACGTTCGCGCCTATGCCGCAAATTACCTGGCCGGTTTTAAAGTGCCAAAGAAAATCGTGATCCTTGATGATATTCCCAAAGGCGCCACCGGAAAGACACAACGCATAGCACTGGCCGGGAAACTGGGACTGGCGTGATGCGGATTTGTATTTACGGCGCTGGCGCTATCGGGGGGTATATGGGTGCCCGCTTATCCTTATCAGGCGTTGACGTCACCCTGGTTGCCCGAGGACCACACCTTGAAGCGATGGATAAAAACGGTTTAAAAATCATTGCCGCTGGTGAGGAAAAAACAGCTTATCCCAAATGTACGGATAATCCCGCTGAAGTGGGTCCCCAGGATTATGTGATCATTACGCTGAAAGCCCCATCGGTAGCAGGTATCCTCAATGCCATGCAGCCGCTGCTGGGAGAGGAAACCTGTGTGGTGACTACCGCCAATGGTATCCCCTGGTGGTATTTTTACGGGCTCAAGGGACCCTGGGAAAACCATCGACTGAAAACTGTTGATCCCGATAACCGCCAATGGAACCAGATCGGCCCGCAGCGTGTCATTGGCTGTGTTGTCTATCCTGCCTGTGAAATCAGTGAGCCGGGCGTGATCAGACATATAGAGGGAAACAGGTTTACCCTGGGTGAGCCTGGTGGTGAAAAATCGGACCGCTGCATGCAACTGAGCAAAGCATTTATCAGCGCCGGTTTCAAATCACCGGTGAGGTCGGAAATACGCAACGAAATCTGGGTGAAGTTATGGGGCAACCTCTGTTTTAATCCTATCAGTGTCCTGACCCATGCAACTCTGGATGTGATTGCGACACAGGCGGACACGCGCGCGATAGCAAAATCCATGATGCTGGAAGCACAGGCTGTTGGTGAAAAACTGGGGGTACGGTTTGGTATTGATATAGAAAAGAGGATTAATGGCGCTGCGGCTGTAGGAGCACACAAAACCTCCATGCTGCAGGACCTTGAAGCCGGCAGGACAATGGAAATCGATGCTTTATTGGGTGTGATAAAGGAACTGGGGCAATTGGTTGGGGTGGCCACACCGGTAAGCGATACGGTATTGGCCCTTGTGCAACAACGGGCGCGTGTCGCAGGTTGTTATTAGCCTGACATGCACAAATTTGTCATTCAATCACTACGGGACAAGGTACGCGGCGCGGTGCTATGTCCGGGTGACGCGGGTTACGACGAAACACGGGTACTGCACAACGGCATGATCGACAAGCGTCCCGCGGCAATCGCGCGCTGCACCGGTGTTGCCGACGTGCGTTATTGCGTTAATGCGGCGCGTGAAAACGACCTGCTGGTGGCCATTCGCGGCGGCGGTCATGGGGTGGCGGGTAACGCTATTTGTGATGGTGGTTTGATGATCGACTTATCGTTAATGCGCGGCGTTCGAGTCGATGCTGAGCAGCGAATTGCCTGGATCAGCGGCGGTGCGACGTTGGGCGACATCGATCACGAAACTCAGCCGTTTGGCCTGGTCGCACCGGC
>JAAXHV010000382.1 GCA_012270695.1 Gammaproteobacteria bacterium
CCTTGCCAAGCGGCGCAACGCCGCGGGCAAAGGTTTGCTGAGCCTCGTCGATAACGATGTCAGCTTCCAGTAAAGCAAGGAAACTGGGCATGGAGATGCCCATCACCCGGCGGGACTTCATTGGTTCAACACTGGTCGGAGCTGGCAGCGCATTGATGGCAGCCCGTTCACCCGATCTTTCAGCCGCAGACAGATCGAAATTCAGCGTCCTGTTCGGTAGCGAGTGGACCGGTCCTGGCGGTATAGGCGACTATGCAGCCAGCAACGGCAATACCGCCGAGGTTGTCAATGCAGCCCATGCAATGAGTAACGGAAAATTTACCAATGCCACTGCACAGGCAAATGATACCGGCGAAACCTTCGACCTGGTCGTAGTAGGCGGCGGCTTTTCCGGTTTGAGCGCCGCATATACCTTCAAAAAACATGCCGGCGATAACAGGAACTGTCTGATACTGGACAACCACCCGATTTTCGGCGGTGAGGCCAAACAGAATGAGTTTGAAGTAGACGGTTATCATCTCTACGGACCACAGGGATCCAACGGCAATTTATGGCCTGTTTCCGTCACCAGACAGATGGGTTTCTACCACGAATACTGGGCTGAACTGGGTTTGCCGGATGAATTTACCTGGCAGGAATTGAGCGGCAGCGATAAAGACCTGCGTGTAGCCAGGGACATCTATTTCCCCATGTTACAGACGTGGGAAGCGGCAGACTCAGGTTATTTTTACGGCAGGGACACAATGCCCAATGGTGGCTGGGTGATCAACCCCTGGAATAACGGGTTTCGTGATGCTCCGATACCGGATCGGCTGAAGCTTGATTATATGACCCTGGAGTCATACCGGATGCCGCCGCGCCGGGATGACTGGGAACAATGGCTTGACAGCATGACTTACCTGGATTTCCTTACCAAAGTACTCGGCGTTTCCCCGGAATACGCAAAGCTGGTAGACCCGTTTGGCGCAACTGTCGGACACGGCCTGGGTTCCGATGTCACGTCAGCTTACGCAGCGTTCGAATTTGCCCTGCCCGGCCCGGCAGGTTATTTCCGCTATATCACGGGTAACATGGACCCGACCGACCTGCTCCACCTTGCCGCCTTTCCCGGCGGTAACGCCGGGATCGCTCGCTACTTCCTGAAACATCTCATCCCGGGCTCAATCAAGGGTGATCTCTCCATGAGTGCTGTTTTGTTTAACGCAATTAATTGGCAGGAACTGGATCGCCAAGGCAATACCAGCCGCTTTCGAGGCGGTTGTACAGTCGTTGCCGTAGAGAATGCCGGCAGCGAAAAGAATGGACGAGTGAAGGTAACCTATTATAAAAACGGTTCCCTGCATAAACTG
>JAAXHV010000383.1:0-2760 GCA_012270695.1 Gammaproteobacteria bacterium
ATTCGTAATTCCTAATTCGTAATTCTCAGGCGCCGGCCTGTTCAAGGACGGTCTTCAACTCCCCGGTCTGGTACATTTCCAGCACGATGTCGCAGCCGCCGATCAATTCACCGTTGACGAACACCTGGGGGAATGTCGGCCAGTTGGAGACGCTTGGCAGGTTGCGGCGTACTTCAGGAGCAGCCAGGACATCGACGTAGACGAATTCGACGTCACAAGCCTTCAACGCCTGTGCGGTGCGCATGGAGAAACCGCACTGAGGAAAATCAGGGGTTCCTTTCATGAACAGGATGATCGGGTTTTCTGAAATGGTATTTTCTAGCTGTTCAATTATGTCGCTCATTGTGATATCTCGGTAATTCAGGATTACGATGGCTTGCGCCGCCTGGTGAACGTTGTCATTATATATCATTATCGATGAGTCATTGTATACTTGTCCGGTTGCCGAGCAGTAGTATAATCAGAATAACGCCGTATCTTTATTGAAACCTTACGTTGGAGGGGAATGATGAATCCGCTTAAAACTATAAAAGGCACGTTAATTTTGGGTTTTGTCACCGCGGTGGTGATAGCTGTTTTGATCAACGTGTGTGTAACAGATGCTGCCATGGGCGGTATAAACAACTGGTCACTGGTAGTCTGGTTGCATGTCTTCTTCGGGGTGATCTGGATAGGCCTGTTGTATTATTTCAATTTTGTTCAGACACCGGCACTGGCAACCGCGGCGGCGGACAGCGATGGTCCGGGGCCGGCTGCTATCGGTAAATACGTTGCCCCCCTGGCGTTGCTCTGGTTCCGTTGGGCCGCGTTGCTGACCTGGTTGACCGGCGCTGCCGCACTGGAACTGATGGGGGTCGGTTTTACCAATGCCTTCATGCTGGGCAGCGGGGCGGTCATTATCGGTACGGGCGCCTGGCTGGGCACCATCATGTTGTTTAACGTCTGGGTGCTGATCTGGCCGAACCAGAAGAAAATTCTGGGGATCGTGTCAGCCTCGGATGAAGAGAAAGCTAAAGCCAGGGTGGTTGCCGCCATGGCATCACGCACCAATACCTTCCTGTCCATACCCATGCTCATGTGCATGGTCGGGCAAGGTCATGGATTGCCTTTCTGATTCAGGCAACAGGGAACAGGTATCAGGGAACAGGTATCAGGGAACAGATAACAGGGAACAGGCAACAGACAACATGTACCAATATAACTTAGCCCGGATTTCTCACCAGGTCGCTTGCTGCTGGAGGTAACATGTTTGCTGTCTATACGTTATGAGCTTATTCTCACTATGTTACTATAACAGACTGCGCTTGCTGCGTTCATTGCGTCCATCCCAGGACGCAACCCTGCGGACGGCTTACGCCCCGTGCAAATCGTCTATCCTGACGATTTGTCATCGCATCATCTGGTGAGAAATCCGGGTTAGATGCCATCGCAGTCGAAAAAAAGCGGAGTGCTCATGGAAGATCACCTGACATCGGCAGTCTTAACGCGTCCTGTTCCCTGATGCCTGTTCCCTGATACCTGTTCCCTGAAATGCCGGAAGCGATAATGACAACCTACAAGCGTCTGGACGTGGCTTTTGAGGCAGGTCAGGGTGCCTGGCTGATTGACGGGCAGGGAACCCGCTACCTCGATGCGCTGAGCGGAATTGCCGTCTGCGGCCTGGGTCATGCCCATCCCGGGATTGCCGATGTGGTCGCGCAGCAGGCGCGCCGGTTGATTCATACTTCCAATCTTTACCGCATTCCCCTGCAGGAGAAACTGGCCCGGCGCCTGGCCGGGATTTCCGAAATGGAGCGGGTTTTTTTCTGCAACTCAGGGGCGGAAGCCAATGAGACTGCGATAAAGATATGCCGTAAATTTGCCTGCCACAAACAGGTTGCAGAACCGCTTATTGTCGTTATGGAAGGCAGTTTTCACGGCCGCACCATGGCAACGCTGAGCGCGACCGGAAAGCCTGAAGTGCGGGCGGGATTTGCTCCTTTGCTGCCCGGTTTTAAATATATCCCCTATAACGACACCGTTGCCTTGCAGCAGCTTGATGACCTGCGCGGGCAGGTAGTCGCGGTAATGCTGGAAGCGGTACAGGGTGAGGGGGGAGTCGTCATCCCCGAGTCCGGCTACCTGAAGACGCTACGCGAGCTCTGCGACCGCAATGGCTGGCTGCTGGTCCTCGATGAAGTGCAGACGGGATTATGCCGCACCGGCGCCTGGTTTGCCTACCAGCACGAAAACATCCTGCCCGACGTGGTAACCCTGGCGAAATCTCTGGGTAACGGCTTCCCGATCGGAGCCTGTTTGGCCGGCGGCGCGGCGGCGGAAATGCTGCAACCGGGGAGTCATGGTTCAACCTTCGGCGGCAATCCGCTGGCCTCGGCTGCGGCGCTCGCGGTCATACAGATCATGAGTGACCAGAACCTGGCCGAGAGGGCAGCCGCATCCGGCCGTGTCATGCTGGAAAGATTCCAGGCTGAACTGGGAGACCTCGATGAAGTGGTTGCGATACGCGGCAAGGGATTGATGATCGGGATAGAACTTTCCAGGGATTGCGCCGGCCTGGTCGAGCGCGCCCTGGAACGGCGCTTATTGATCAACGTGACCGCGGGGAAGGTAGTGCGCCTGTTGCCGCCGCTGATCGTCTCGGAAGAGGAAATACATCGGATAATCGATTCGGTCTGCCTCCTGGTCAGGGAGTTTGTCGGTTAAGCTAGTACTCTTTCCAGGTGATATTGACATGCCGCGCCATTTTTTAACTCTGGCGGA
>JAAXHV010000383.1:2929-3111 GCA_012270695.1 Gammaproteobacteria bacterium
GCCGTCTTCCTGTCGCCGCAAGACAGCCAGTTGGGGCGCGGTGAGCCTATTGAGGATACGGCCAGGGTATTATCGAAGATGGTTGACGGCGTGATGATCCGGACCTATGAGCACGAGCGGATAACCCGCTTTGCCGAGAATTCTTCGGTACCGGTAATCAATGGCTTGTCGGACAGTTATCA
>JAAXHV010000383.1:3212-3726 GCA_012270695.1 Gammaproteobacteria bacterium
GCAACAATAATGGATTTTCACTTGCATATCGCCTGTCCCGGAGAATATGAACCGGCCGCGGAAATCGTCAGCAAGGGCGGAGAGAACATCAGCCTCACCCGGGACCCGCAGCAGGCCGCTGCGCAGGCCGACCTGGTTGTCACCGATACCTGGATGAGTATGGGTCAGGAATCCGAGAAGAAAAACAGGCTGGCATTATTCAGGCCGTTTCAGGTGAATGAGGAGATCATGGAGCAGGCTGCAACAGATGCGGTTTTCATGCATTGCCTGCCTGCCTACCGCGGCGCCGAAGTGAGCGCCGGAGTCATCGATGGCTACCGGAGCGTGGTTTGGGAAGAGGCGGGCAACCGTTTGCATTCCCAAAAAGCGCTGCTGGAATTTCTGCTGTGACAATCTACGGAAAGCAGTGGATAAGACACAGATAGCTGCGCATGGTCCAATGCACCTGCGTTCATCCCTAACCCCCGTGTAAAACAGGGAGACCCGAACAGTGGATTGAACGCAATGCATTTCC
>JAAXHV010000384.1 GCA_012270695.1 Gammaproteobacteria bacterium
CTCAAACATTATACCCTCAGTGTGGATGGGCGGCGCATGCGCGGGCTCAAGGATACCGGCGATGGCAACAAGTTTGTCTATACCATAAAACGCGGCGACACGCTTTGGGATATCGGCAAGAAATATGGAGTGAGCGTGAAGCAACTGACGAACTGGAACGGCATTTCGCGGCGCAAAATCCTGCGCCCGGGGCAAAAACTGAACCTGTGGTTTGCCGATGCCGGCAAGAAAACTGAGGCCAAGACCGCCCAGCCGGCCACAGATCCCTTCCATTACATTGTGAAAAAAGGCGATTCCCTGTGGTTGATAGCAAAAAAATTCAACGTCACGGTAAAACAGCTGCTGGCCTGGAACAACCTGCGGAAAAACAAATTCCTCTATCCCAACCAGAAAATAACCGTCTATCAAACCAATTCCCGCTCAGTCGGTATTTAACAGCGGCCGACCTGCAGGCACCCGCTGGTGTAAAAAATCCGGCGCAATCATCGCATCATCTGGTGAGAAATCCGGGCTGTTATGTTTTGACCTGTCAAGTATTTTGGTCACTATTTCAATCTTACCGTGATTTATGTCATATGTTCCGCACCCAAGCATACAGGCAGAGCACGGCCAGGCAGACTGCGACGGTGGATCATGCTGTTATGCGTGGATTGGTTACCACCTGACTTCATTACGTCGCGGAGCTGGCCTTTCTCTAGTAGCAGGGTTAATCGCTGGAGTGCGCCCCATGGGGGATCGTACTCGTTAGCCGATGCCGATTTAGCCCGAACAAGGGTTCTCCACACCGGCCTGACTATGCCCTGCCTGAATGCTTGGGTAGGCGCCTCTTATCTACTGTGTCTATGCCATTTCTCTTTGTATGGTGTTGTCAACCTTGGCTAACCGTGGAGGGGTCAGCACTCAGGCATGGGTCCGGGTCAGTGCGGGCCTTTCATGACAAACGATATGCCAGATAAACCCGACCAGTTCCCGGGCAATCGCCACGGTAGTTTGTTTCGTGGTTTTCCCGGCCTGTTGCAAGTGCCGATAACGTCCACACAACCGCTGTTGCGCTTTCCAGGCGAGTGCCTGTACCGCTTGCGGCGCCTGCGCCACCTTACGACGCATATGGGCAGTGCGCCGCGCCGGAAAGCGATAACTCCAGGCACACTCCACCAACAGACGCCGGGCATGGGTATTGCCGGTGCGGGTAATCGCCCCGCGCCGAGTGCGCAGGCCACTGCTATGCACCTGCGGCACCAGCCCCAGGTAGGCCATCAACTGCTTGGGTGAGGTAAAGCGACTGATATCACCCAACTCGGCCAGCAAAGTAATGGCCGCCAATTGGTCTATCCCACGCAACGCAGACAGCGATGGCACCAACGGCGCCAGCGACCAGGTCGGTAACGCCTCGTTCAGCCGGGCATTGCAGCGGGCAACCCGCTCACTGGCTGCCCGTACCGCTTCCACATAGGCATCCCGTACCTCCCCCTGCCACGCATGGGCAAAGGTCAGAGACTCCAACCACATATAATGTGCCTGGGTCCAGCGACTCCGAGTGGACGGCCAAGGGTGACCCTGACGTAACACAAAGGCATTCAACTGCTGACGCGCCTTGCATTCCTGCGTCTTCATGTCTCCCCGTAAACGACTCAAATCACGCATCGCCTCCTGCTCCGTGTCCGGCACCCATACCCCCGTCAACACCCCACTCCGTGACTGCACCGACAGCTTCGCCGCATCACGCCGGTCCGTCTTGATACGTTCCCCCGGCGCACGCAGCATTAACGACGGCGCAACCACCTCGCAGTCCTGGCCTAACGATACCAACTGCCGGTATAAACCATACCCGCACGGTCCCGCCTCATAACAAAACAATAACGGCTCCCCACCAAAAGACGTGCCCAAACGAGACACCAATTCCGATACCGCCGCCGGCGTATGCGCTATCTCCCCCCAACTTGTCGGGATCGCACGGCCCGCACGCGCCACAGCTACCGCAATCGTCTCCTTGTGTACATCCAGCCCCACGTAGGCCGGGTAATCAATCCGCCTTGCCACGCCACTGCCCAAGGCATGATGCCGCACGGCTTCAACCTCTTTCTCTTGACCCATCGTTACGTTATACTTGCTCATGACCTGTCCTCCTCAATGTCGGCTCTGTGTAAATGGTTCACTTCTACAGCAACCCCAAGCATAATCCACGCGCTTGAGGTTGGACAGGTCAAAACATTATGTCTAGGACTATTGGCTTCCGGCAGCAGCAGGAACCCGGTGAATGCTGGAGCAAGCCCGGCATGACGGCTTCGTCATCCCGGCGAAAGCCGGGACCCGGTAAACCGGAGTCACCTCTTATACCGTTACATAGCGCAGTATCTTTTCCACTGCACGATTCCCCTGTATGTATCCACTGATCCATCCTTGAAACCCGGTCACTTCCGAGTGCCCGAAAGCAATCCTCCCATAACCCTTATCAACAATTTCCCTGGGAGCAGGTTCATCACCTTTGCCGAAATAGAACCCGGGCTGAGGCGCGATATAAGCATGTCCCCAACGATTCAGTACAAGCCCGGCAATATCCCGTTTTGGATCAAAACCGTGCTTGCCAAATAAAGTAACAAGTTGATTGCGGATATCGAGTTCGTATTCCTGAAATGATTTTGACAACAATTCCATTCGACCTGAACTCGCTTGTACCTGTAATGGTTTGCCGGAATAGCGTACGAATGGTACGTAAAGCGTCATTACCGCGGGTTTTGACGGATCCAGTGGAGCGCTGCTTCCGTCTATCTTCATTGGTCTTCGAAGATTTGCGTACCAACTGAAATTATTGAACCATCGCGCTGCAGAAATCCCCAGGTTTTCCATAAATTTCCAGTTTTTCAGCGCTACATTAACCGTCAGCATCGGCGTATGGTGAAATTGTCGGTAAGCTTTGATGACTGGTTGCGGCATATCACTGACAACGCGCCGCGTTATCCAGCCGCCGGTTGCCATGACCACCGTTTTTGCCGTCACGCGATACGTTTTTCCATCCTGGATATAGGTGACGGCGACCTTTTCTGTATTTCCTGCCGAGCCAGTGTGTCTGACGTCAATCACTGTTGCAGAAAGACGAATTCTGAACGGGTTCCCGGGTTTATCCAGGTTGTTGAAATTGACATCTCCATAGCCGATACCGGTCAGGGAATTATCTCCTGCTATCGCTTCAGGCAATATTTCCTTGACCATGCTCCTGAGTATTGTCGAATTTCCACCGGGGAAGCTGTAAAAACTTCTGTTGTTGTAAGCCTCCTGTTTTTCCTTTGATAAATGCCCCACTGTGCCCGGCATTTGTAACTTGTATGCAGCATAAGCAGATATTGCATCACCGCTGGCGCCAAAAGCAGCGCTTCCGAAATATGGGTCAATGTATTTGTATAGCACATCCGGCGAAACATTTAATTTGCTGACCAGGAAATCGTGATAAGTCATGGAATCGAATTGTTTTTCCCACTGTTCGCTGAGACCTTGCGGTTTTATCCTGTTATGCAGGACATCATTCAGTTCACGCCGGAATTTCTCGGAAATCGGCGCATCTTTGAAGCCGTTCTGTTGCGCATTGATTACCCATTTTCCACTTGCGCCGATATCATAAAAATAGCCGGTGCTGGCGCTTTCCGGCCACTTCATCATCGGCCCGAAATTATCCGGCGCAAATTTAATGTCTTTATCGGTTCCTGATAATTCATCAAACTCAAATTCGGTGGGCAAACCCAATTTGTACCAGAGCTCGGGAAACGATGGCGTGTCGGTATGTACGACAAAGGAATTTGAACCCTGTGGTGCATAGAGCCGATAACCATCTACAATGAATTCATTCTGTTTTGCCTCGCCCCCGAACATGGCGTGATTATCCAGGATAAGACATTTCTTTTTATCGCCCACTTTTTCCTTGAATGCATAGCCGGCGCCAAATCCGGAAAAGCCGCCTCCAACTATAATCAAGTCATAGACCCCGTCTGTTTCCTTCGCTGTATTTATCGTCTGCTGCAACTTATCATCCCTGAGGGCATGGGCCACATTGACTTCCTCGTGGGTGTTGCCGTTAGCGCGGGCATAGTCTCCGATGCCCCCTGGACCCGTCCAATCCGGGCCCAGGACAACGCCACCGATTTGCTTCCCAAAACTGTCACTTCCTGCCAGGAGGTCGGGTGATTTCACTGCTAATAACCCTGCACCTGCGCCGACCAGGGTACTGCCGACAAAATCCCTGCGCGTGATGGGTGTATCCATGCCCAATTCCTCGGCTTGTGTTCGAGTTTTCTTTTTCATCGTCGCTTACAACCTTGTGAGGATAAGCTCATAACGTGTTGACAGCAAACCTGTTTCTAATAGCAACAAGCGACCTGGTGAGAAGTCCGGGCTGGATATTAATCACTCAGGACCTGACTCGTGAACCTTCCTTGTCAACGAACGGCAATTCGGTAACTGCCATCTCCACG
>JAAXHV010000385.1 GCA_012270695.1 Gammaproteobacteria bacterium
TCTGATCCGTTAAGATTTCGCCAATGAAAATATCCATGTTCCACCTTATGCCGTACCGGGAACTGCCGGAAGGGTTCGAGAAAACACACCCCTCTGCGTGGTTCACCCTGCCGTTTCCCAAGGTGGCCGATGCCGACAAGGCCGCACAGTACTACAACTGGACGCTGGATGAACTCCAGTATGCCGCAGAGTCCGGATTTGACGGCGTCTGCACCAATGAGCACCACCAGAATGCCTACGGTTTCATGGTCAACCCCAACATGATGGGTTCGGTGCTGGCGCGGGCGACCCGGGGCAGCCGAACCGCCATCGTCCAGATGGGAGAGACTGCCGTTTTCCTCAATCCGCCTATCCGCGTCGCCGAAGAGTATGCCATGCTGGATTGCATCAGTGAGGGCCGGGTGATCGCCGGGTTCCCCGTGGGCCTGGGCGGTGATTTTGCCCACAGCTACGGATTTGCGCCCATGGAGCAACGGGGTCGTTACCGCGAGGCCCATGACCTGATCACCAGGGCCTGGCAGGCCGAGGAGGTGTTCTCCTGGAATGGCAAGTATTATCAACTGCCTATGGTCAGTACCTGGCCCCGGCCCGTGCAAAAGCCGCACCCGCCCATCTGGGTGCCCGGAAACGCCAGCCCCAGCACCTGGGATTTCGTGCTGCAGAATGACTATTGTTATTGTTACCTGACCTATTTCGGCGCCAAGGGAGCCGACAGGACCGTAGGGGGTTACTGGAAACGGGCAGCGGAGTTGGGCCGGGATAAAAATCCTTACCGACTTGGCTACCTGATCCCCGTGGGGGTCGCTGAGACCGACGCGGCCGCGGATGAGATCTACGCCAGACACATCGAATATTTTTACCACAAACTGTTACACATCCCGGAGGCCTTGTTCATGCCGCCGGGCCACATGACCCACAGCAGCCTGAGTTACCTCATAACCAAGCGGCCGTTGCCGCCTTTTGATACGTTGAAGAAGAGCAGTTACAAGGATTTCAAGGAAAACGAGTACCTGGTAACCGGCAGCGCCGACAGTGTGACGGAGCAACTGCTGGGTATTGTCAAGCGCCTGCGGGTCGGCAACCTGATGCTGTTGCCCCAGTTCGGTTCCATGTCCCACGAAGAGACCATGGAAAATATCGACCGGCTTGCCAAAAATGTTCTGCCTCATTTGCGCGGCATCTGGGATGACGAAGGCTGGGAAAATCACTGGTGGCCGGAAAACTGTAAACAAGCAGCCCGGCAGACGGCCTGAGAGGAAACGTAATGGCAGAGATTCGTACCGAAACCGTTGGCGTCCTGGGAGACTTGCTGAATATCAAGGTAGACGTGGCGGGTAGGGGCGAGCCCCTGGTTTTTTTACATTCAGCCGGCGGATTGCAATGGGACCCGTTTCTCCAGGGACTGGCGGACAGGTATACGGTTTATGCGCCTTATTTCCCCGGAACCTGTCCCGGCGAACCCAATGACATAGAACACGTGGAAGACCTGTGGGATGCGGTCCTCGCCTATGATGACGTGCTGACCGGTCTGGAGATCGATTCGGCTCGTCTCATCGGCCATTCCTTCGGCGGTATGCTGGCTGCTGAACTGGCGGCCATGAGGCCGGAACGTATTGAAAAACTGGTACTGGTCGCGCCAATCGGTCTCTGGCACAAAGACTGGCCCTACACCGTTGCAGACTGGACAGCCAAGGACGCGGAGCAACTGGCCGCCGTGCTGTTCCATAATACCGCTTCCGAACTGGTCAAGGCCGCGTTAACGCCACCCGAAGATGAAGACCTGGCCGCCGAGGGCCTGGTGCAGTTCCTCTGGACCCTGGGTTGTACCGCCAAGGTGATCTGGCCCATACCAGACAAGGGATTAAGTAAACGCATCCACAGGATCAGCGCCCCGGCGCTGGTCATCTGGGGGGAAAATGATGCGTTGATCCCCCCTGCGTATGCGCAGATCTTCGCCGCCTCCATCAAACAGGCCGAAGTCTGCATGATCCCGGACTGCGGCCACGTGCCTCCCTTGGAACAACTGGCCGCACTCAATTCGGCGGTGAATACATTCCTGGACTGAGCGTCTGTTACCAAAGACTGGCGCGCAGGTCTGCAGTCAGTCGATGTGGTTGCTCCAGCGCTCCGATCAAGGGGTCAAAAGTGTGCCAAGGCCTGCCAGGCGCCGATGCGCCGGGCCAAATCGAACCGTCCACGTGAATCCTTGTCAAAAAAGAGTTGACTAAATCCTCTAATATGACTGTAGTTATGACCATAGTCATATTGGAGGATTGCTGTGAAAACCATCAAAGCCTCGGAATTTAAAGCCAGGTGTTTAGGGATCATGAACGAAGTGGCAGAAACGGGTGAACCGGTTATTATTATCAAGAACGGCAAACCGATCAGTAAACTGGTTCCCTGTTACCCGCGGCCCGAGTCATTATTCGGATTGCATCGCGGTATTATCAAAAGCCATGACGATCTCATTACTCCCTGTGGTGAGGTCTGGGATGCCGAATGTTGAGCGTCCTTGATACGCATGCCCTGGTATGGTTGGACGAGGGCGACCAACGCTTAGGTAAACAATCCATTGAAACTGGAGGAAAGCTGATGAATGTTAACAAAGTGCTAGCGCTGATTATCCTGTTGTGCGCATCTTCACTATGGGCCGAGGAGAAACGTCACGGGCCTCAGGCCATTGAAGTCAAGGTGAGCCTCGGCAGCGCCGATGAAGAAATGAAGTTTATCCCGGATACCCTTTCTTTTGAACGGGGTAAATACTACAAACTGGTGCTGCATAACCCCAG
>JAAXHV010000386.1 GCA_012270695.1 Gammaproteobacteria bacterium
GCCAACGTCGCGTTCCTGGTATTCATTGAGAACGTGGGCGATGCGGAGATCCTGGGCGCGGACGGTGATTTCACCTGGGCGCCGACGGACAACCTGACCATTGCCGGCGCCTTCAGCTTTGTGGACAGCGAGATCACCCGCCTGAACGCGCAGTTGGAAAACATCGCCGTGCCGGTGGGCAGCGAGCTGCCGTTCACGCCGGACTTCTCCGGCAACCTGCGCGCGCGTTATGAGTTTGACGTGCCGGTGATGGGCGGAGCGAGCGCCTATCTCTCCGGCGGGCTGAGTTACACCGGCGAGAGCAAATCAGGCATCGCCGGTAGCGCCTTCCAGGTGGAAGACACGCTCAGGCGCACCCATGGCCGTGGTTCGGGCCTGGAGATTGCAGATGAAGGCGGTGATTTCGTGGGCGGCAATTGTGGGACTTACGACGCTCCTGTCACCTGCAAGAACGGCCGCTACGTGCAGGACGACTACGTGCTGCTGGACCTGGCAGTAGGCATGAGAAGCGATACCTGGGGCGTGGAATTGTTCGTTGATAACGTCACCAATGAACGGGCCGAGCTGCACGTCGACACCTTGCAGTTCATCCCCAAGGTAGTGACCAACCGGCCGCGCACCTTCGGCGCGCGGTTCTCCTACGACTATAACTGATCATCAACAAAAGAAACGAGAAAAGGCCGGGGTGATTCGATGTCCCCCCGGCTTTTTTGTGTGCCGGAGTGGCAAAAATCCGGCGCAACCCTTCGGGCGGCTTACGCCGTGCAAATCGTCTATCCTGACGATTTGTCATCACATCGCCTGGAGAAATCCGGTCTAATAATGTTATAATGTAGCAGAACCAATTGGAATATAAGGAGGTATACTCTATGGCCGCAATCATGTTTGATACCCATGCTTTCGTAAAAGAATTGATCGATGCCGGTATGCCGGAGCAGCAGGCCGAAGTGCTGGCACGGTCACAGGCCACGTTGATCGATGAAAAACTGGCTACGAAAAGCGACTTGAAGGAACTGGAACTGCGGCTGAAGTTACACCTCGGTTCCATGATGGTTGTTGCAATCGGCGTGGTAGCCGCGCTGGTCAAACTGCTGTGAATCCGGGTCAAGCCGGCGCCTCTGAAAATCTCACCCATGCAAAAGAACTGATTCAAACCGCCAGGTTTGGCGATGCAATCTTTTCGCTGAAACAACTGCTTGCCTCCGGACCGGAAGACGACAACCGGGTGGAAGCCCTGTATATGCTGGCCGTCGCCCAGCGTTACGGCAACCAGCCGGGCAATGCAATGGCGACACTCGAGAGCATGCTTGCTGAAAACCCCGAACATGCCCGCGCCTACCAGGAACAAGGCCATATCTTCCTGTCTCGCAACCGCAGCGAAGATGCCGCACAGTCCTACGCCAGGGCAGTTGAATTAAACCCCGCCCTGAAAGCGAGCCTGAAAGCGCTGGTCAACCTGGAGGAACGCCTGGGCAGGACGGAACCGGCCCGGCTGGCGCAGGAACAGCTGGATTTCCTCAACCGCCTGCCCCCGGAACTGGTCAACGTGCTTGACCTGATTCACGAGAATAAACTTTACAAGGCAGAACTGTTGTGTCGGGACTACCTGCAAAAACACAGACACCACATCGAGGCCATGCGTCTGCTGGCCGAGATCGGGGTCAGGATGGGCATTTACGATGATGCGGAGTTCCTGCTGGAAAGCTGTGTGGAATTTGCGCCGGACCACGTACAGGCCCGCATCGATTACGTCAACATCCTGATCAGGAAGACCCGCTTTGAAAAAGCCCATGAACAGGCAAAGTTGCTGCTGGAAATGGAGCCCGATAATCCTGGCTTCCAAAGCACCCTGGCAACCACGCTCGTGGGTCTGGGCAGGTTCGAAGAGGGGATTGCCCTGTACCGGGATGTGCTGGAAGCCCACCCCTACCGTACCGAACTGCACGTACAGGCAGGTCACGCCCGGAAAACCGTGGGGTTGCTGGACGAGGCCATTCAGTCCTATCGCGAGGCATACCGGCGCAGGCCGGATTACGGCGACGCCTACTGGAGCCTGGCCAACACCAAGACCTATAAATTCACGGACGAGGAGATTGACGGTATCAGGCGCTACGCGGATGCCCCCGGTGTTTCGCCCACAGACCGGGTCAACCTGTGTTTTGCCGGCGGCAAGGCGCTGGAAGACCGCGGGGAGTATGGCGAAGCATTCGCCTGTTATGAAAAAGGCAACGGCCTGAAGCTGCGCCAGACCGGCTACAGGATTGAAAAGATGGAGGCGCGCGTGGATGCCCAGGTTGAGACCTGCACCGGCGAATTGTTTGCGCGCCGGCAGGGGGCCGGTTTTGATTGCCGCGACCCGATCTTCATCGTCGGCCTGCCCCGCTCCGGCTCCACCCTGCTGGAACA
>JAAXHV010000387.1:0-3504 GCA_012270695.1 Gammaproteobacteria bacterium
GAGTACCATTCGCCCGGCACGTCGCCCTGTGGCACCGGGCGTTCTTCAACCGGGAAAAACGGCTCCCCTGTTTCACGATGAAAAATAAAAATCAACCCCTGCTTGGTATTCTGCACCACAACCGGCACCATTTTCCCATCACGCAGCAAATCCACCAGCAGGGGTTGGGGAGCAAGGTCATAGTCCCAGATCGTGTGATGCAGGATTTGGAAGTGCCAGATCAATTCACCGGTACTGCCTTTTAATGCCACCAGTGAATTTGTGTATTCATTATTGCCCGGTCGCATACCACCATAATTATCCGGCGCCGGCGTGGAAACCGGCAGGAAAACCAGGTCCCGTTGTTCATCAGCCGCCATGTTGGACCAGACGTTCGCGCTGCCACTTGTCAAGGCGCTGTTATTTCCCCAAGTGCCATAGGCCGGGTCGGCCGCCGACCTCGGCACCGGGTCAAACTCCCACAGTTTTTCTCCGGTTTTTGCAGACAGGGCCTGCACTTTACCGCTTGGCGTATCGATACGCTGGTTGTCGGCAATCGTCGAGCCCAGTACGACAACACCATTAATCACGATGGGAGGAAACGCGTACTGGACTTCACCACGGTACAGTTCTGGTTTGCTTGGCGGCAAGGCAACGACGCCGGCATCGCCAAATCCGGCGCATTGCTTGCCCGTTTCAGCATCGATTGCGAACATGCGCAGGTCATTGGTGCCAAACAACAGACGTTCATGGCATGGCGCTTCATCCGTACTGCTATCGTCACGCCAATAAGCCACTCCCCGACAACCGTAGGTAACAGGCTTTTGCAGGTCCAGGGCGATACCGGGATCAAATACCCAACGTTCATTACCGGTAGCAGGGTCCAGAGCGAAGACGCGATTAAAAGGGGTGCAAACGATTAAATTACCGGCAACCAGCAGGGGAATGCTTTGATCTTTACTCTGTTCAAAGGCTTTGTCGCCGCGACGCTGTTGTTCTCCGGTACGGTAACGCCAGGCAACTTCCAGCTCATCCACGTTATCCGGAGTAACCTGTTTCAGTTGTGAATAGCGCGTCCCTTCCTTATCAGCGCTGTGTACCGGCCAGCCATCTGCCTGCGTGCGGTTTACACCGCCCAGAACAAGAACCGCCAGCAACCCGAAAATATGAATGCCGCTCTGCATAATCTGTCCCCTATGTTGGATAAAACACGCTGAACCGATAACGGATAAGTTATTGTCATGACTGTTGCACATATTTCACCGGACTGACGGTCACAGTCAACGCTTGAACGCCTGTATCTCATGCCAGTGTGTTAGTCTTGCGCTGAAGGCCAGGATCGACTCGTAGGCCTCCTTAAAATACGCATCTTTCGCTGCTTCTTCTTCCAGCACCACCCGTGATGTCTCCCGTAACACATCCAACACCTCATCGGGGAAACGGCGTACCTGCACCCCTTGTTTTTCAAACTTGCTGAGAAAATCGGATTGAGGAACAGCTCCGTTGGTGTAACTCCATAAAAAATTAACCTTGCATGCGGTTTCGAACATTAACTGTTCCTGTTGCGTGTATTCCTCCCAGACATTCCTGTTAATCACCAGGGTATTCAGACTGGTGGGTTGGTGCCAGCCGGGAAAATAATAATATTTTGCTATTCTGGAAAAACCCAACGCATCATCAATTTGCGGCAGCGCATACTCGGTTGCCTCGATACGGCCACGTTCCAGGGCCAGGTAGACTTCACCGCCGGGAATAAGCTGGGTGGATGCGCCAAGTTTATTCAGTATCTTTCCACCCAATCCGGAAATACGCATTTTCAAACCACGAAAATCATTTATCGAATTAATCTCCTTATTAAACCAGCCGCCTGATTCCTGTGGCGTGATATGGCAAGGTATGGCCCACAAATCGTGCTTATTATAAGCTTTTTGCAGAATCTCCCGACCGCCCCCGGAATACAACCACGCAATATATACATCGGGCGGCGGGCCGAACGGCATCGAACCGATAATACCGGTAACTGGGACTTTGTTTGCCCAATAGCCAATCCAGTCCCAGCCCGCCGATACCGCATTGGCGCTGACCGCATCGAAGACTTCAAACGCGGGGACAATTTCCCCCGCTCCATATATGTCCAGTTTCAGCTTGCCTGAGGAAATCTCCTGCAATGTCTTATTCAACTGATGTGCGCTTTCACCCTGAAATGCCAGGTCCCTGGGAAACGTGCTGTGCACGTCCAGTACTGCCGGACCGGCCGCGAAGCCACTTGTTCCCGGAAAGAAAAGAATTATTGCAACTGACAACGCTCTGATATGTTTACTCATGACCAGGTATGTCCCACTATGGTATCAGCGATCAGATAATTGCCGGTTTTGGGGAATAGGCATACAGTATACAGTATTATCCTTGCACCATGCATACGGCTGACTTTCTCAGTTATACTGAAGAAAGGTTATATCAAATGGTTCGACCGGCATCACTAAACGTTCAATTTGTGAAATGGATGGTTTTCGCCCTGGTTTCACTCGGCCATTTGCACTGTACGGCGGAAACCAATGGCTGGAGTTTCATGGATGCCGAAAATTCAGGGACTGACTACCGTTACACTGACACTTCTCCTGCCGTGGATTGCAGGGAATTGATATCCATCACCGACTTTGACCACAGTGTCATCAGCGCCAGGCTTGTTCCTTCAACCCCGACCGCGCCGGAATCCTGTGAAGTAACCGGAGTCATCGCCCCGGAAATACAATATCGTATCAACCTGCCGACGAACTGGAATCGCCGCTTGTATATTCATGGCAACGGCGGCTATGGCGGCCATTCGGTGTACGGAAATTATGGACTGACCGATCGCAGGCGCGCCCTGAGTAACGGGTTTGTCACCGCTTTCAGCAATCTCGGCCATGATAAGGAGGCCGAACCGGGCGGCACCTGGGCGTATAACGCCATTCATAAGGAGATCGACTACAGCTACCGCGCCCTGCACCTGACAACCGTCGTCAGCAAACGACTGGCAGAGATGTATTACGGCCAGCCGGTCAGTTACTCATATTATGACGGCTGTTCCACTGCCGGGGGCCAGGGAATAAAGGCGGCACTGCGCTACCCCGCTGATTACGACGGTATCCTGGTCGGTTCCCCGGTGTTTGATTTTGTCAGGACCGTGCTGTACGCCTGGAACAACCAGATGGCGCAACTGCAAGGCCGCTTCGATGAGGATCGCATTGAATTGCTGGGTAATATCATCATGACCAGGTACGACAAACTGGATGAAGTCGCAGACGGCGTCATTGAAAATCCGTTGACTGTTGATTTTGACCCTGGCCGGGACCTGCCTGTGGATGCCTCGGGTAAAACAGGCTTTACTGCCACGGAGATTACTGCGCTGGAAAAAATATATAACGGGCTGGTGATAGACGGCATACAGATCGCGCCGGGGATACCGGTAGGTTCGGAGCCAAAAGGTCATGATTATAAATTTGCCACGTTTGAGTCGTTGCCGGATCGTTCTGCCTGGCGACG
>JAAXHV010000387.1:3607-11469 GCA_012270695.1 Gammaproteobacteria bacterium
CGACTTCAGCAGCTTTCGCGATCGCGGCGGCAAACTGCTGGCTTACCACGGCTGGGCGGACGTGGGTGTCAACCCCCACATTACCGTAAATTACTATACGGATGTCGTTGATTACATGGGTAAGGACACTGCTTCTTTTTTCCGTCTATTCCTGGTGCCCGGCGGTTTCCACTGCTGGGGAGGACTGGGCGCCGATCGCTTTGATGCGATGACCGCCCTGATCAACTGGGTGGAACGCGGCACTGCGCCGGAAATGATTAAGGCAATCGAACTGAAGGACGGCAAAACGGTACGGGAACACCCGCTGTGCCCGTACCCTGAAATCGCCGGATACCGCGGACGCGGAGACACGACAAAAATAGAAAGCTATACCTGCGAAGTCCCTTGATATTTACCTGGACAGTGTCTGGTCAGCCTCTGCACAGGCAGGCCCGGCAGTCTGGCCGGTTGTCCGGAAATTCATTTTTGTGGTGGTATTATAGCTTACCATCGCAACCGTCTCCCCGACTTGCCTGGTATCCACACCATTCACGTGAATGACCGTGGCTTCATGGGTTAACCCCGGCTGCAGCCTGTCGGCGGGAATAACGTGTTTACCGGCGCGGAAGGTCAGGTACTCCGGCATGATAAGCGGAATACCGCTGCGGCTGACGCTGTTTCCGTGACAATCGCTGACCAGGGCGAATATCAGGTCATCCAGGATGCCTCTGGGGTCGGCCGCGCCCTTGGAAAATTCACTCCAGACCAGGTGCAGGTCCTTGTCGGGGTCAACCTGTGCAAAACCGGTCTCTTTATTTTCCTGTACTAAAGTCATGGTAATCGGGTCAGGTAACTGCGCCTTGCCTTCCGGGCCATGGAACATCAGGGTTAAACCCGTAATAGCGCTGTTCCTGCCACGAATATTAACGACATACCCGGAATTGGGATGGGCCTTATCCAGCGCGGCAAAATCCACATAGGAATGTGCGTAACGATTAAAAAAGGATTCCGATGCCTCAAGTTCGAATATCGGGTCGACGCCTCCGGCATGTTTCACGATCCCTTCAACGATGGCCCCGCCTTCACTCAATATGGTTTCGCTGACGAATTCATTCTTCAGCAAATGTAAACCGCCGGCCTCGTCCATCTCATAAGTGGCGCCTTTTTCTAGTAAAGTGAAGCGTACGTCATCTGCCAGTGCCGCCACTCCTGTCAAGGTGACAAACAGGGTTGAAAAGATACATCTGATCATATTGTTTCCCCTTTAAGCTGCTCTTGTCCGGCACATCAAAACCAGGAACAGCAGGAACGATAACAGCACCAGTACCGTGCCCGCCCTGATCAGCAGGAACCCTCCTTGCTGTTCGAAAAACATCCACAGCCCGATATTAAGCGTGAGCACGGAAAGATTTGCCGTCCAGAAGTGGACCGCCGCCAGCTTCAATTCGGACACACTGGGATAGATATGGTAAAACACGCCAAACAGCGCCAGGGTCACCCAGCCTACCAGGTTGATGTGGGCGTGCACCTGGCTCAGGTATGACTCCCCGGCAAATACCATCCAGGCGCCCATCAGCGTACCCCAGAGGCCGTACAGAATGGCTGCTATCAGGAAATTATACGTCAGATTTTTCATGGTTTGTTACTCCGCGTTATTCAACAATCAGCCGGTTTCCGGCCTTCCAGTGGTATAAATCAGCCGTGATTTTTTCCGGAAATGGAGCTCAAGGTAAAGCGCGTATTAATCGCTTCGGGATTAATTCTCAATTCAATCAGGGCAGGCCCGTTTGTCTCCAGCGCCTGTTCAAAGGCCGGCGCAAACTCTTCGGTATTATTTACGACAGCGCCAAAGATACCGTATGCCCTGGCCAATGCAGCAAAATCCGGGTTGGCCAGGGAAGTCCCAAGGTCCCGTCCGCCATACACCGTTTCCTGGTGCAAGCGGATTGAGCCATACATGTCGTTATTGATGACAAGCACGATAACAGGCACCTGGTATTTCACCGCCGTTGCCAGTTCCTCGCTGTTCATGAGAAAACAACCGTCGCCGCCCAGGGCCACAACAGTCGCTTCAGGCCGGTGCAGTTTTGCGGCAATTGCAGCAGGTAAACCGTAGCCCATGCCGCCACTGACAGGCCCAAGCTGTGTGTGTAACCGGTAATGCTGGTAATAACGCTGGCTCCAGCCTGCGTAGGCGCCGGCCCCGTTGGTGAGGATGGCGTTTGCGGGTAATCGTTCACGCAACCAGCGGAAGATGCCGGCCAGGTCGACCGGTCCCGGACAATTGTCGGTGGCGCTGAATGTTTCGTATTCGGCTCGGGCATTCTCAGTCCATTGTTCCCAGGGAATTGCAGCCAGAGGCTCCATCCGGTCCAGGGCCGCGGCCATCGGACCGGGGGCAGCGAGGATAGCGAGATCAGCCTGGTATACCCGTTGCAATTCTTCAATTCCGCTGTGGATCTGGACCAGGGTTTGTCTGGGTACCGGCGCATCGAACAGGGTAAAACCAATCATGAAGCCCGAACCGATGGTATTCATCTCGCCCAATCGCAGACCGAAAGAAATGATCAGGTCGCTTTCCTGCAACCAGGGAATAATATTCGGATTGCAGGCAATGCCCAGTTCACCCACGTAGCAGGTGTGGCGACTGTCGATAATATCCCTGCGCCTGAAAGAAGCGACGACCGGCAATTTATTTTTTTCAGCAAAGTCCTGTACCTGCTGCCTGGCAGTTTCACCCCATCCCGTCCCGCCTACCAGCAAGGCCGGCTTTTTCGCTTTGACCAGCAGGTCAAACAGTGCGTCTACCTGTTGCTGTGAGGGGGAAGGAAGCGTTGCCTGTACCGGGGCCACGTCCTGGGCACGGCATTCCTCGTTAAGCACATTTTCAGGAATTACCAGGACGACAGGCCCGGGCCTGCCGGATAGCGCGGTATGGAAAGCCCGGCTGACAATTTCCGGTAGCCGGTGGGCGCGGTCAACCTGCGCCACCCACTTCGCCATGGGCGCAAACATGTTCGGGAAATCCTCGTATTGCAAAAAGGCGTCACGTTCGGTTTCAAACTGCCCCGCCTGACCGATGATCATGATCATCGGAGATGAATCCTGGTAAGCGGTATGGACGCCCAGACAGGCATTGGTCGCGCCAGGACTTCGTGTTACAAAACAGATACCGGGCTTGCCGGTCAGCTTACCCGTTGCTTCGGCCATAACGGCCATGCCCGTCTCATTGCGGCAACTGATTGCCGTCACTTTATCCCGGTATTCACCCAGGGCATCGATTGCACTGAGAAAACTTTCCCCGGGCATATGAAACACAAAACGGGTTCCGTTATTTACCAGGATATCCGCCAGTATCTGAGCGCCTGTCCTCATGCTGATTTACGTTTAATAATAACTGTGTACAGTATACGTTAAACCCGCCCTATGAAATACTCAACACGGGGATTCACAGGTCCGGATATTTATGATCCCCGCTGCGATGAAAAAGTTCGACGCCTGATATTATTACCCGATGAACCATACCAGACAGTTTCAGATTGGCATCGATATCGGCGGTACGTTTACCGATTTCTCTTTATCCGACCAGGAACGCGGACGCCTGCATGTACACAAACAGCTGAGTTCGCCTGAAAATTCTTTGCAAGCGGTCTGTGAAGGTTTGAATACCCTGTTATCGACCGCCGGTGTGCAACTGTCGGAAGTATCCCGTATAAACCATGCGACGACCCTGGTTGCCAATGCCGTACTGGAACGCAAGGGGGATACCACAGGCGTGCTGTGTACAAAAGGGTTTATATCAGTCTTTGAGATCGGCAGGGAGCACCGCTACGACCTGTACGACCTGCGTATCGAGTACCCTGAACCCCTGGTTCCCCTGCCGCTGCGCAGGGAGATCGATGAACGGGTCAACAGCAAGGGACAAATTGAAAATGATTTGTCTGAGCGGGAAGTTCTCGAAGCAGTCCAGGAATTAAACAGCAGACACGGAATTGACTCCCTCGCCGTTTGTTTCATCAACTCCTATCGCAACCCTGCCCATGAACGCCGTGCAGGTGAAATCATATCCCGCGATTTTCCCGGTATCTCCGTCTCTACCTCTGCTGATGTACTTCCTTCCATAAGAGAGTATGAGCGTTGGACGACAACGGTGATCAATGCCTGTACCCGGTCCATTTTCAGGACTTACCTGTCAGAACTGGACGCATGGTTAAAGGACAGCGGTTTTGTGGGCGCGCTCAATATGCTCGTATCAGACGGTGGTGTAGTGAATATTGATATCGCCCGCCAGTACCCTGCCCGCCTGCTGGCATCCGGTTCAGCCGCCGCCGCCCTGGTGTGTGGCCAGATAAGCAAATCCTGTACGGATGCCGACCTGTTCATCTTTGATATGGGGGGCACGACAACCAAACTGGGCCTTATCCGAAACGGCAAAGCGCAGAAACGCTACGAGACCGAGGTTGGGCGCATCTACCGGAATAAAACAGGCAGCGGCCTGCCTGTCCTTACCCCCGTCCTGGACCTGGACGAGATCGCCGCCGGAGGAGGAAGCGTTGCCGCTATTGATCAGCGCGGCGTCCTGCAGGTCGGGCCGGAGAGTATGGGCGCAATACCGGGACCGGCCTGTTTCGGGTTTGGCGGAGAACAACCCACCGTCGTCGATGCAAACCTGCTGCTGGGTTATTATGGGGCAGGCACTTTTCTGGGAGGGAAACTAAAAACCAAGCCTGATCTTGCTGAGCTGGTGATAACCGGCAGCCTGAGCGAAAGGCTTGCTGCAACATCGCCCCGCACTGCCTGGGGTATCCATGAGACCGTTAACGAAAAAATATCGGCGGCGATAAAAAATTATTCCGCGGAACGCGGCATCGACTATCGAAAGTGCCGGTTGGTTGCAAGCGGTGGGGGAGCGCCGGCCCATGCCACCGCAATCGCGAGAAAACTGGGGATGGAGAAAGTGATCATCCCCTATGCCTCCGGCGTAGCATCGGCAATCGGCTTGCTCAGCGCGCCTGTTTCCCTTGAATCACTGCAGTCATTCCGTATCCCTTTAAACGAACTCACCCTGGAAGATTTCATGACACGGTTCACGCAACTGGAAGACAGTATCCTGCGGACTATCTCACACGGAGATGGAAATGCCGGGAAACCTGAAATCGTCAGGCGACTGGACATGCGCTACCAGGGACAGGGCTTTGAACTGGAAATCAACCCACCCGCCGGTACTGAAATGAAAAGCTTTTATACCACGCTGCCGGATCTGTTTCATGAGACTTATGAAAAACATTTCTTCACCCGCTTCCCTGACAGGGACATGGAAATCATCAACTGGAAAGCGGAGATCACTGTTGCCGGCGCAATGTCGATTGACAGCCATGTATTTGCCGGACACGGGAATAATAGCGGCGCACCGGCAGGCGTCCGGAACGTATATTCGCATAAGGAAAACAGGTACGTTGAATGGCCGGTGTATAACCGTTATGCCTTGCGCCAGGGAGAAAAACTCAGTGGACCCATGCTGATAGAGGAACGCGAAAGCACGGCGGTCATCCATGAAGATGATGCGGTTGAAGTAGACGACAGGCTGAACCTCATTGTCTCGCCGGGTTAGGACATCATGAAAAATAACCCGTTGGATACAATCACGCTGGGCATCGCCTGGGATCACCTCATCTCCATTGCGGATGAAATTCTCCTGGCGCTGGTGCGTACCTCATTTTCCATTACCGTAAGAGAGGCGTGGGATGCAGGCGCCGTCATATTTGACCGGTCGGGACGTCCCATTGCCCAGGGTTCGCAAAGCACGCCTGCGTTTACCGGCACCGCCTTTTACACCATCGAAAAACTGCTGGCGATATATCCTGCGGCCGGCCTGGAGGACGGTGACGTCATCATTACCAATGACCCGTGGATTGGCACCGGGCACCTTGCGGATGTCAGTGTGATGAGGCCCGTGTTCCGTAATGGAAATCTCCTGGGATTTGTCATGACCATCACCCACCTCGTCGATATCGGCGGCCGGGGCGCATCCGTATCAAGCAGGGAGATATACGAAGAGGGACTGCTTGTTCCACCCATAAAGATCTACCGGCAAGGACAGGTCAGTGAAGAACTGCTGGACATCATAAAGAGCAACGTGCGTGCGCCCGGGCAGGTTGTCGGAGACATTATGGCGAACATTTCAGGCACTCATGTCGGCGGCGTAAAGCTCAATGAGATGCTTGACCTGTATGAACTTGAAGATTTACAGGATATTGCCGACGGCATTATCGGGCAGTCGGAAACAGCTGTCAGGAAAAAGATCCTGGCCATGCCGGATGGAATCTACCGCAATCGACTGGAAGCCGAGACACAGGACGAACAACCGCTTACCCTTGCCTGCACGCTTGGGATAAAAAAAGACAGCGTAAAAATCGATTTTGCCGGCACCAGTCCTTGCGTACCTTACGCAATCAATGTCCCGCTCTGCTATACCCGTTCCTGGTGCGCATACACCTTGAAATGCCTGACCACGCCGGCCATACCGAATAATCTTGCCAACGTCTTGCCCCTGGAAGTGACAGCCCCGGAAGATTGTATCCTGAATGCTCAACACCCGGCGGCCACCCTGGGACGCAATACGGTAGGCTGGTATGTCGTGCCGCTGCTGATGGGCGCCTTTGCCAAAGCGCTGCCCGAAGCCGTCCAGGCTGAACCGGGAATGGCGACGGCGGTCGTGTTTAACGGCAGGTTGCAGAATGGAGACAAGCTGCTGGACCAGTATTTTGCCACCGGCGGGATGGGCGCCATGGCCGGACTGGATGGCCGGCAAACCACGCCCGCGCCGACAAACTGTGCAATGATATCCAGCGAAATATGGGAAGATGAAACGGAGGTTGCCGTACTTGAACGGCGTATCCTCCCCGATTCAGGCGGAGCAGGAGAATTTCGCGGCGGTCCGGGTCAACAGGTCGTATTAAAAAATAACACGGGACATCCAATCACGCTTTCTTTATTCGGATTACGTACGGAGTTTCCCGCCAAAGGCTATGCTGGCGCTAAGGATGGCGGCTTGCGTGCCTTCAGGATCAATAATGATACCGTCGCCGGCAAAGGCACACATACACTGGCGGCCGGAGAGCTGTTTACCATTCGGGAAGCGGGTGGTGGTGGTTTTGGCGATCCAAAAAAACGTCCCGTTGAAAAAATTTACGAGGATTACCGGAATGGATTCATCACCTCAGTGGGGGCAGTCAAGGATTATGGCGTTGAGATGCCACAGGAGCACAGCGACGATCAAACAACCATATCAGATGGGACATGCGCCAAGGGACGCGATATCCGGGCTAACCGCTGATGAGGCCAGCCTGCTTGTCCTGTTCCCTGAGTATCGCGCTGCGCTGCGCTTTCTCCCCAAAACCACCCCCCCCGGGTAGTAATAATTCCAGGCGCTGTCCGGGCTCAATAAGCTGCACACCCTTCGGCTGCAGGGTTTCCCCATGTTTTACCCTGACTATTCCGACTTTGCCATCCTCACCGCCCATGCGGCCGCATGCAGGATGGGCGGTCCTGTCGAACATGGCAAATAACAGGAACGGACTCTCATCGATGGTTCCCAGCTCTACGATTTGGCCCAGACCTCCTCGCCATTTACCTGCACCACAGGAATCCGGTCGCAGTTCCTTACGCCAGATCACGACCGGGCCCATGTTTTCAACAACTTCAATCGGCATGGCGCGCACTCCGCTGGGAAAACCCGTCGCGGACATGCCGTCCTGGCCCGGTCTGGCGCCGGTTCCGCCACTGTTAAAGATCAGTATTTCGTAGCGGCTTCCAGCCGTACTCGAGCGCGCAAAATTGCACGCGGCGTCCACTTCCGGGCCGCCGCGAATTTGTACGCCCCA
>JAAXHV010000387.1:11511-14500 GCA_012270695.1 Gammaproteobacteria bacterium
AAAAACTGTCCGATGATGTGTCTGGCACAGACCGGCCAGGGACGTTGGGCATTGAGTATCGAACCCGGCGGCGCGGTGATGTTTATCGGTGATAATGAGCCGGTATTATTGGGAATATGGGCGCCCACCACACAACGTATGCCATAATTGGCATAGGCCTGGGTGTAATTTAAAACCAGGTTAATACCTTTTGTGCTTGCTTCGGTGCTGCCGGCGAAATCGACGTTTATCTCGTCATCCGTAACGGTCAGCGCACACACAATTTCAACGACCTTGTCATAGCCGTCCAGGCTGATGGTGTTATGGGTCGTTCCTCTGGGCAGCTTGCGAATTTCTTCCAGCATTCCCGCACGCGAACGTTCTATGATCTCGTTCCCGATATATTCGAGATCTCTCAATTCGTATTCGCTCATCATATCCAGCAGTTTTACGCCACTGGTTTCATTGGCTGCAACGTAAGAAAGGATGTCCCCCCGCACTTCGTAGGGTGTGCGCACGTTACCCTGGATGATCTTGAGTAAATCCTGGTTAACCTCGCCTTGTTCAACCAGCTTCATGATGGGAATAAACAAGCCCTCTTCATAAACTGACTTGCCGTCGGGCCCCTGCCCCAGCCCACCGATATCCAGTTGGTGACAGGTGCAGGCAAACAGGGCGATTAATCTTTCTTCGATAAATACCGGAGAGACGACTGTTACGTCGTGCAGGTGACCTGAGGCTATCCACGGATCATTGGTAATCAGGTGATCGCCGGGTCTTAATACGTGCGGCGGATATTCCTTGAGGAAATGCGGTACGGCCGCTGCGGTGGAATTAACATGCCCCGGTGTGCCGGTAATGGCCTGGGCCAGCATCCGTCCCCGCGGGTCGAATATGGCCGCAGACAAGTCGCCGGATTCGCGCACGACCGGACTGAACGCGGTCTTCATCAGGGTACGGGCCTGGTCTTCCACGATAGAGATCAAACGGCGCCAGATTACCTGAAATTCGATACGTTGCAGCGATGACGCTAACTTGTTTTCAGTTTCATTCATGCTGGCGGCTATTGTCTTTCGATTATCAGGCTATTGTCATCGGCCATCGTGACGCCATAACCATCCGGCACCATCACTGTCGTGCCGGTCGCGCGAACCAGGGTTGGGCCGGTTAACTGATGCCCTGCCAGCAGCGTACTGTGTGAATACACGTTTATCTCTCTGTAGTCACCTGCTCGCGCATCAAACAATGCAGAGACATGGTCGATCTCAGGTTGATCGGCTGCACGGGTCCCAGCCGTTTCAACATCTTTGGCGAAAACAAGGTAGGCGGAAACGGAAACACTGACGCTGACAATTTCCACCTCAACACCGTCATGCAGTTTTTTGTACAGGTTGATATAGGTCTTATCGAAAGCCTGCTGCAGCGCTCGCGCATTATTTTTCCGCAACCTGCGGACAGGAAGTTCGACGGGAATGCTATAGCCTTGCCCCACATAACGCATTTGTGCCTGCCACAGTTCCGTCCTGTCCCGGCTGCGGGCGCCTGCTGCTACAATTCCATGCGCATATTCGCTCATTTCCTCAAACAGTTTGTTTAATACATCTGCTTGAAAACTGTTCAACCTGACCAGGCAGCTACGGGAGAGTTCAAAAGCAACCGGCGCCAGCAAAAACCCTATGGCCGACCCCACCGCGGCATTGGCCGGAATAATAACCCGGTTGATGCCGAGTTTACCTGCAAGGGACAGGGCGTGTAACGGCGCAGCTCCGCCGAAAGCAACCAGCGTTCGACCCGTTAACGATTTTCCACTCTCGGTTGCATGTTCACGGGCGGCATTGGCCATATCTTCTTCTACGATCTCCGCCACACCGTAGGCTGCCAGCGGAATATCCATTCGCAGAGGCCCGGCAAGCTGCTCCTGGATTGCGCGTCTGGCAGTCTCGCTATTCAGTTGCATGGAACCGTCACCGAAGCCTTCCGTTTCCAGTCGCCCCAGAATGAGATCGGCATCGGTCACCGTTGCATTATCACCGTTGAGGTCATAACAAGCCGGACCCGGTTCGGAACCGGCGCTCTCAGGTCCCACGGTTATTCGGCCAAGATTGTCTATGCGGGCAATGGAGCCGCCGCCCGCACCGATCTCAACCATTTCGATCACCGGTATTCGCGCCGGCAGACCACTGCCCTGTTTAAAGCGATGCACACGCGCCATTTCAAACACGGTTGCTTTTTGCGGTTCCGCATTATCGATCAGGCAAATCTTTGCCGTAGTCCCGCCCATATCAAACGAAAGTATGCGATCCTCCTGGTGGGAACGGGCAACATGACTTGCAAACACAGCCCCACCGGCCGGTCCGGATTCAACCAGACGGATTGGAAATTGCCGCGCCACGTCCACTTCCACCAGGCCACCGTTGGATACGAACATGTACAGCGGACAATTAAATCCCGTTCGTCCCAGTTGTTCTCGCAGACGTCTGAGATAGGAATCAATCAACGGTTGAATATAGGCATTGGCGACAGTTGTCGAGAAACGTTCGTACTCCCTGATCTCCGGCGCTACCTGTGAAGACAGGCTGATATAAATATCCGGCAGGTGGTTGCGTAACTCCTCTGCGGCCTGTTCTTCGTGTTCGGGATTGATAAAACTGTGCAAAAAGCAGATAGCGATACTTTCAATTTCATTCCTTTTTATTGCTTCAGCGATTTGCCTTATGGCTGAGATATCAAGCGGGAGCAATTCACGTCCATCTGCCGCCAGGCGTTCGGATACGGTAAAACGCAATTGTCTCTGTACCAGGGGTTCCGGCTTGACCAGGGCGAGGTCATATTGATCGAAGCGGCTTTCCGTACCCAATTCCAAAACGTCTCGAAATCCCTGTGTGGTAAGCATGGCTACCCTTGCTCCCTTATGTTCAATGATGGCATTGGTGGCCAGGGTGGTGCCATGAATGATCAATTCCGTGTCTGCCGGCCGGCAACCCGTGACCCCCATTAAATCTGAAAGTCC
>JAAXHV010000388.1 GCA_012270695.1 Gammaproteobacteria bacterium
AGACGTAATCCGGATTTGCCCGGTTTGCGAAGACAGACAGGCTAAGCACGTCTTCACGCCCGCACACCGCGGCAGTGGGATAACCACCACCGATAATCTTACCGTAACAGGCCAAGTCGGGAATGACGCCGAATGCCTCCTGGGCGCCGCCCCAAGCCAGGCGAAAGCCGGTGATCATTTCGTCAAAAATCAGCAGACTGCCGTATTTGTCCGCAAGTTCCCGCAAGCCTTGGAGAAACCCGTCCTGCGGCGGCACTACACCCAGTATCGGTTCGAGGATAATCGCGGCAACGCTGTCTCCATAGCGGTTCATCAGGTCTGCTGCCATGTCCAGGTCGTTGAAATCACTGAGCATTACGGTGCGGCTTGAGCCCGCGGGGATGCCCGCGCTGTTGACCGGCGCGGCGAGGGGATCATAATCCCCGGCCAGGAAACCCACCAGGGAATAATCATGGCAGCCGTGGTAGGCGCCGGCGCATTTGATGATCTTTTCCCGACCCGTGAAGGCCCTGGCAAGACGCAGGGCATAATACGTGGCTTCGGCCCCGGTGGTGACGAAACGCAGTTTTTCTGCACACGGCGAGGCAGCGACGATCAGGCCCGCCAGTTCCGCAATGGAGGCTGTGGGTTGATAACAAGTAGAGCATTGTTCCAGTTGCGCTTTGGCTGCCGCCATGACCGCGGGGTGGCAGTGTCCCAGGATCAACGGCCCTGAGCCCATTAACAGGTCCAGGTATTCGTTGCCGTCCTCATCGTACAGCTTGCTGCCCCTGCCCCTGGCTGCCAGGAAACGCAACTCCGGCGGGTAGGAAAGCAGCGTACCCAGCTCGCCACCGGGCAGGGAATCATCCAGGGAACTCAGTAATTCTGACACGATTTATCTCCATTTTGCTCCCTGTCAGGGTAACATAACGTCCGGAGAGAAGAAGAAAATGAAAACCGAATATAACCACGCAAAAACAGAATTCGAGAACGGCTTGCTGGAAATCACCTTTCACACGGAAGGCGGTCCGCTACTGTGGAGCGGCGCGGCACACGATGAATTGGCAGAGTTGTTCGGCGAGATCTCCCGTAATCCGGATGTCCGCGTGGTGATCATGACAGGAACCGGTGACACTTTTTCCGGCCCTCCTGCGGAAGATTTCAAATTCCCCGTGCTCGACCCGGAACAATGGGAGGGCATCCGCTGGCATGGCGAACAACTGGTGATGAACCTGCTGAATATCCAGGCGCCGGTTATAGCCTGTATCAACGGTCCTGCCCTGAGACACCCGGAAATTCCATTGTTTGCCGATATCGTGCTTGCCGCTGCTGATAGCGGCATACAGGACGCAGGACATTTTCTGGTCAATGCCGTACCCGGAGACGGAATGCACATTGTTTTCCCCGCACTACTGGGGATGAACCGCGCCCGTTATTTCCTGATGACGGGACAGACCCTGAACGCGCAGGAGTGCAAGGACCTGGGGCTGGTGAGTGAAATCCTGCCCCGGGAGGAACTGTTGCCGAGAGCCCGCGAACTGGCGGCCAAACTACTGACCAAAAACCCCTTGATGCTGCGCTATACCCGCAACCTGCTGGTACACCAGATAAAAACCACGGTGCATGAACTGCTGGGCTACGGCCTTGCCCTGGAAGGACTTGCCGTTGTCGACCAGGGACTGAAGATCAGGCAGGATGCTTGACGCCGGCATTTGCCAGCACAGGTACCGGCCTGCTACTAACAACATGCAGAACCTGCCCCTGCGGTCGTGAGCAGGAGGGCATGTTCCGCAGGAACAGGTAACTGCCATGAAATACGTAACCTATACGAGTGAACACGGAACTCGCGTTGGAATGATGGATGGTGATCGCGTCTACGATGCAGGGTTTGAGGGGGACATGGTCGAGTTCATCGAGGCGGGCGCACCAGTGGGGCAACGAACCCTGGTGAAAGATGCATGCCTGCAAGCGCCGCTCAGACCACGGAGTCTTCGAGACTTTATTACGTTCGAGGCTCACCTGAAAACGTCATACGAACGCCTCGGTCTGTCGATACCGAAAGAGTGGTACCAGATTCCAGTCTACTATAAAGGTATGCCGGACACGGTGATTGGCCCGGGCACAAACATTCCGTGGCCGTCCTACAGCGATTACGTGGATTGCGAACTGGAACTTGCCGCAGTGATCGGACGGCAAGGCAGGAACATCGCGGCAGACGACGCTGAAGACTTTATCTTCGGCTACACTATCTGGAATGATGTATCTGCTCGCGATGTTCAACGCGTGGAGATGCCCGTTGGTCTGGGGCCCGGCAAGGCCAAGGACTGGGACGGATCAAATGTGATTGGACCCTGTATCGTCACCGCGGACGAGTTTGACCCGCACAACCTCCGGATGAGCCTGCGCGTCAACGGGGAGGAGTGGACCGAAGATTCATCAGGTAATATGCATTACAGCTTCGCAGAACTGGTTGCATATGCATCCCGTGATCAGACCTTGTATCCGGGAGAAGTACTCGGTTCTGGCACGCCGGCCGGCGGCAGTGGAATCGACACCGACCGGCGTTTCAAAGAGAATGACTTGGTCGAACTGGAAATCGCAGGCATCGGTATTCTACAAAACCGCATCGGCGACCGAGCATGACCTCGGCCCACACACAGACTCACTCTTGTCAGAGCGGTAAAATGAGCAAGCAGAAATCTATGAAAAAAAGGCAACTATATGCCGATGAATTTGTTTTTCACTATTGGATTCCTGCCTTGGCAGAACCCTACCCATCCATGTTAGAGTAACTCTGACTTTGATATGGAGAAAACAAGTGTCTGACAATCGTTCCTCTGTTCATGGTTGGAATGATTAAAAAAGCTGGTCTGATTGGCTGTCTCCTACTTTTTACATCGGGCAAGGCGTATGCCATGTCCTATTTGTATACCTGGTACATCAACGACCTGCTCACGGTCGATGCAGACACCATTCATTTGGCCACCAGCTCTGACAGATCCTTGAAAAAGATCGAAAGAAAGCAACTGATTTACCTGTATTCTGTGATGAAAGCCATGGAAGAAGTAGCTGAAACGGATGCCAAGTTATTCATCGTTGACGGGGGTGCATTTGCCAACGCTTTTGCAGGCCGAAAGAGACTGAGCATACATACTGAAAAACCCAAGATCTTATATCGAAAAAAAGGTGGCAAGAAAACAGCCTACATACAGGGTACAATGTTCTTCCCATACACAGACAAGGAAACCACCCAGGTATTCAATGTCATTGGTATCAATTTCGAAATGCTGGACATACTGGACACAGACGTGCATATGGCCGCGGCACTGATCGGTCATGAATTAGCCCATCTCAGGCTAGACCACGGTGCTGAGCACAGGGACAAACCGCCTAGTCACGAGCTGGATTTTGACAGTGCCAGATACCGACGTGACAACGAACGTGAGGCTGACTACCTGGGCATTATCTGGGCCGTGGAAGCCGGCTACGATCCGGAAGGGGCTGTCAGACTACGTGACAACCCGCGCAGAAAAAGTGGCGCTTGTAGAGGATACTGCGTCACTCACCCTCTCTCTATTGAACGAATTATAAAGGCGAAGTCACTGGCACGTCGCCTATCACGCGACAACTAACTCTTACCTCCTGCTAAGATAAAGCACCCCCTGAGTGCTTGCCACTGCTGATAGCGGCATACAGGACGCAGGACATTTTCTGGTCAATGCCGTACCCGGAGACGGGATGCACATTGTTTTCCCCGCGCTACTGGGCGTGAACCGCGCCCGTTATTTCCTGATAACTGACTTCATCACCTTGTAGATAAAAAGACAGATTTTTAGCTCGCCCCTTTCACATTCGGAAATAGGTATATAAAATAGCTCATTATATGGCTCTTATATAGGAGAAGATTATGAAACGTGTTCTTGCGGATTGCTTTGCAAGTATTTCAGAATTGAAAAAAAACCCGACTGCTTTGTTGAAGGTGTCTACCGGTGCACCGATTGCGATTTTGAATCACAACAAGCCTACGGCATACCTGGTGCCAGCTGAGACTTACGAGTGGATCATGGAAAAGCTGGACGATATTGAGTTAACTGCAACAGTTGAAATGCGTCGTTCCGAGAAAGCTGACGCAATTGAGGTAAGCCTGGATGGCTTATAGGCTTAAGTTCCTTCCAACAGCACTAAAAGAGTGGAATAAGCTTGCCCCAACGATAAAAACTCAATTCAAGAAAAAACTAGCTTAACCCTTCGCAATCGAAGGGGCTGAAGCAGGTCTACCAACGATAACCAGCCCGCAGGTACCAGGAACCGCCCTCGTAGTTCGCCGCGGCGCGGCGTGCATAGGGCATGCCCTGACTCCAGCGGTTGGCGCAGGTCAGCCCCTTACTGCCGCAGGTGTCCGTCGGGCGAATCTTGTCAACAAACTCGTCGAACACATTGGTTGCGCCAACCAGGAAGCGCAGGTTGTCGTTGAAGTTGTAACCCAGTTCCAGGTCAACAAAGACCACGGAACCAAGTTTGGCAGAGGGAGATGAGCCATCAATCGTGCCGCGTTGGTCATAGTGCGACCCGTAGTAGTTCGCGCGTATCATCAGGTCCAGCTTGTCGGTGAAGGAAGTGAACGCGCTGGCGACGAAACGCTCGTTCGGATAACTGTTTTCAATGTCCTCCACATCCGAAGCTGACACGGGCTTTTGTCCGTTGATCTCGCTCTGCCCGGTCACATCGATTTCGTTGTAGCT
>JAAXHV010000389.1 GCA_012270695.1 Gammaproteobacteria bacterium
ATCAGCTTTTATTGGGCAGTCGTGCTAGTGCGCAGGCGCTTGGTTCAATAATGCGCCGCGTTGCCGGTAACCGGCAGGCGGTGGCAATCACCCATACCCGGCGAGTGTCTGGAGCTTTCTGTTTGTACGGTATCTGATGCCCAGACTTCCTCGACGGTCATGTTTTCTTCATTGATCCTGTATTCCACCCCGCGACTGAAATTTTTCCCCGGGTCGACCGGCGGGTTGGGCGGCCTGGCGCCCCAGGCGGCTGATGCCTTCCACGAATTTGTCTGTCTCGTAATACCAGACGATTTCTCCATCGCCGTCCAGCGCCACGATCATGCCCCAGGAGAAGGTAAAATCGGCCTGAACCCTGGTCCAGTCTCCGTAACGTCCCTGGACAGCCCGGTGTATGGATAAAAGTAATACACCCGGTTCTCGTTTGTCTTTTTCGTTACGGTAAACGGTGAAATGAGGATTACGGTAGGGATGGTCGGGCATGGCCGGCGTCAGGTGGGTCAATTCCTGCGCGGCAGCCAACTCAGTCCCACCTGCGTTGCTGATGGTGACTTTGATCCGATGCGTCCGTCCCGGACGCATGCCCAGGATGACCAGTCCGTCCGCAGAATTTTCATCTTCACTGAATTCGATTATCCATTTACGGTCAAGATCCGCGAGTCGTACGCGGGTTTTGGCTTTTTCATCCGTACTGAAGGAGAGCAAAGCGGGCAGAGGAGCCGCCGGGTTCGGGTTTTGCTGAATTGATGGCTGCCGGATAAATTGCATAACCGGTTAACGTGAACAGTCAGGGTGCACAGGATAGCAGATCAATACCGTCATTCCCTGTTCGGTGAGAGATTTAAAAGCTGTCCCCCGCGACATCGACCGCCGTCCGCATCTTGTTGCGGTACCAATCGATCAGTTTTACCACGGGTTGTTCCTGTTCCGAATAAGGTCCCTGTGTAAACCTGTAGGATTCAACGCCCGTCTGGTTATTTTCAACGATCATTTTATCCTGTGGACTGTTCACCCTCCAGGCATAGCACACCTTGTCCAGGTCATAATCTTTGCCTGCTTCCAGTCCCGGAGCTACCAGCCAGGTGACTTCAAGGTCGGTTTTTCTCTTATCCCTGGGTGAAAACCTGAACATCACCATGAAATCGGTTAATCCCAGCATCCAACTGAAGGGATTGAAAACAACGGTGCTGTGTCCGCCATCAAACTCCCTGAACTTTCCCATGATCGGCGCTGCGGGGCTGCCGTCCTGTGTTTCGGAAAGCGAAGCATTGCCCAGGGGCGCTCGTATATATCCGTGATAGTCCGGGTCGTCATCGGCGCTGCCGAAATTATCCACCGGGTGGCCCAGGGCAGAGGCTTTCTCGCGCCAGGCTTCGAGCTTCGGCATACAGGCCTCCCTCAATCCCGACTCCGGACTGGCGCTCATGGACCTTGCGTTAGCAAGCCGGCCGTCCAGGCTATAGGTCCAGGCATGATACGGACAGGTAAAGAGGCGTTTTTTGCCCTCGGCTTCCAGACATACGCGGGAGCCCTTGTGCCGGCATACATTGAAGAACGCCTTGATAGTCGTCGCATCAGAACGGACCACGATGACCGATTCATTCATGATTTCCCAGAGAAAATAATCTCCCACCTCAGGTATCCTGGATACGTGTCCGACCATGTACCAGTTATCGCGCAGTATGGCTTCGCATTCGAAATCAAATATATCAAATGTCCGCTTTTGCCGGTAACGGCATGCTGTTGATATGCGGGCGCGCTACGTCTTCAAGCCAGACGAAAGTCGATTTGAAATGGTCAGAAAATATGGGGTCAGGTCGCACAATGCACACGCGAAGAAATAAGTGAGGATAAACACCAACGTGTGCATTGTGCGACCTGACCCCATCTTACATTTTGAGCACCGGCTTGACGGCTGTGCCGGCGTGGGAATCGGCAAAGGCCTGGTTGATATCTGCAAAGTCGTAGGTCTTGACCAGGCGTTCGACCGGAAATCGTCCCTGTTGCTGCAACTCGATCAGCCTCGGCAGGAAGGTACTTGGAACAGACGATCCCTGGATAATACCGCGCAGGCTGGCAGCCTTGATCATCACCTCCGACGGTGAGAACGGATATTTCTCTCCAAAGTGCGGCGCGGTGACAATCCCGCAGACTCCTTCCATCCCCAGGCAGGCCACGGCGTCTTCCAGCGCCTGCTCATTCGCAGAAGTTTCAAAGGAAAAGTTCATGCCGCCGGGTGCGATCTCCCGAATCTTCCCGGCTACATCGCCCTCGCCGGCGTCAATAGCATGGGTAGCCCCCAGTTCGAGCGCGAGTTCAAGGCGCATCTTATTAATATCAACCGCAATGATTGGCGAGAGACCAAGCACGTTGGCCATCATCACCGCGCTTAACCCCACGGCGCCTGTGCCGAACACCGCCAGGTTGTCCCTGGCCGAAGCCCTGAACGTGTTGATGATCGATCCTGCCCCGGTCTGAATCCCACACGGCAGCGCGGCAAGTATCTCGGCGGGCAGGTCGCTGTCTATCCGTACCACGTCGCGTTCAAGCGTGATGGCGTGGCTTGCAAACGTGGATTGCTGAAAGAAAGCGCTTGATATGGGCGTGCCATCCAGCGAAATCGGTTTCGAACCATCTGCGCGGGTCCCGTCAAAACTCAGAGAGATTGCATCGTTACAAATAAACGGCCGACCCTCAGCACACTTGCGGCAGGAACCGCACCAGGGGTAGGATACCACCACCCGGTCTCCCAGCTTTATGCGTTGTACCCCACTGCCCACCGCTTCAACCACACCTGTCCCCTCGTGGCCCAGGACAGCCGGCAGTGGCGTCAGCGTTCCCTGGGCAATCAGGTCGGTGTGACAAACTCCACAGGCATCCACTCGAAGCAGGACTTCATCACTGCGTGGATCGTCCAGTTCCACCTTCTCAAGCTTGAACTTTCCGCCTGCTTCATAGACGACGGCGGCTGTCGCGCTAGTAGCCATTAAATAGCCCCCTGTGAGTGCTTCACTTACATCGATGCTAGTTAACCCGGATTTCCCGCCAAGTCGCTGTCCGCCATCGGGGCCTTGTTTGCTGTCAACAGCGATTTTGCCAGGCGCGCCTGGGTAATAACGGCGGGAAGCACCAGTACCAGGGAAACCATGAGTAATACTATCCCCAGGAGCAGCACGGCGCGGTAGCTGTCCTCTGTCACCAAAAAGGCGGCCAAAGCAGGACCGGTGCTCACTCCGATAAACTGCATGGCTGTGGCATACACCACCATTTTGCCGGTCGGATCAAAGCTGGCCATGGCAGCCAGCAGGTAGGGATGAGTCATATTCCAGGCGTATTGATACGCGCTTACGATAATTAAATAAACGGCCGCGACAGGCGTTCCAAATAAAAAAAACAATGGAATGGCTGTGCCAAATATCCCAATGGTAAGCATCAGACTACGGCCAAAGCGCGCACCCAGGATCGCTGCCGTGAAGGCCCCCGCCATGCCCAGGAACTGGGAAAACGACAGACTGTTGGCGACCTCCTGTTCGGTAATGCCGGCACGGATACCCATGCGGAACAGGTAGGTCCATACGGCAAAGTTGGCGGTAAAGTATATCAACATCGCCGCCAGCGCCATCCCTTTCCTGTTCCAGTCGAGACTGATGGCATCCTTGTCTGTTTCACGATACTCCTCACCGGATATCGGCATGATGCGTACGAAAGGCAATCCGATAACGGCAAATAAGGCAAAAAATATCAACAGGCCCGGCATACCAAAGCTGTCAAATATCGACGGCATCAACGGGTAGATAGCGGCTGCGTATACCAGGACGAAAAAGATACCCAGCCCGAAGTTTCTATCTGATTTGGCGGTAAGACCAAACACCGTATAGGATAAGGACACGATAAAACCGCCGCCGATCCCGGTAACAAACCGGGTCACGCAGTAGGCGTGGAAATCCGTTATGAAAATGGTGGCGATATTGCCGACGATGAGCAGCAGAAGGGATAACGCGAATACGTGCCGCCAGTTTACCCGCGCCACCATAAACATCATGGCGATAGTTGCGCAAGTCATGCCCACCAGTTCTGCCGATGCGATAAATCCTGCTTGTCGATCGGTGAAGCCGACGTATTCAACCAGCCCTTGCACAAAACCCGGCAATAAAAGAACGGTCTGCGGGCCAATGGTGTGGATGACCAGAGCCGCAACGATCAGTTTAAGGCTGTTGATTTCTACCCGTGACGCAGGGTCTCCAACCAGTAGCCTCAACATGGTTCAGACATTCGATATCTGCGACATAATCATCCCTTCCAAAGACCTTCCCGCAGCAGCTCCCCGGCGACTTCCTCGATGCTGGCACGCAACACCTCGGCGATGAAATCAATCTGTTCGCCGGTGAGTATCAGCGGCGGCGAGATCAACACCATTTCACCGATGCCGCGGGCCACCAGTCCGCGCCTTCTGGCCGCGTTGGTAACGCGTGTGGCAATTTCAAGTTCGGGGGAGAACAGTTCTTTGCTGACCTTGTCGCTGACGAATTCCAGGGCGAACATGAAGCTCCTGCCGCGCGCATCGCCCACCAGGGGCAGGTCGCCCAACTCAAACATTTTCTTCTCGAAATACGGCCCCATCCTGCGCACGTGTTCCAGCAATTGCTCCCGCTCCATGATCTCGAGGTTTTTCAGCGCCGCAGCACAGCACACGGGATGCGCGGTATACGTGAAGCCGTGGGCGAAACTCGAGTCCTTGCCGGCGGAACTGATGCCGTCAAAAATCTCCTCGGAAATCAGGGCTGCTCCCAGCGGCTGGTAACCGGATGTAATCCCTTTGGCGCAACAGATCACGTCCGGAACGACATCAAACACGTCTTCAGACGCAAACCAGTGACCCAGGCGGCCGAACGCGGTGATGACTTCATCATGCACGTATAAGACACCGTATTTTTTACAGACCTCCCGCGCTTGCCTGTGAAACCCGGGCGCGGCTTCATGTACGCCGCCGACTCCCATGATCGGCTCACAGATAAAACAGGCGACGCGTTCCGCGCCTATCTCCAGGATTTTGTCCTCCAGTTCCTGCACCTGCATGCCACAGAATTCTTCCAGCGAGACCCCCGCGGGCCGTCTGTAGTTGCTGGGTGACGAGATCAAATGAGTGATGTCATCCACGTAATGAAACCGGTTTTGCCGGGTATTGGCCTTGCCGCTTACTGAAGCCATCATATACGAGGTACCGTGATAGCTGTCGGTTCTTGCGATGATATGTTTCTTTTCCGGTTTGCCCTGAAGGATGAAATAATGGTGGATAATCCGGATGGCACTATCGTTCGCATCGGTCCCGCCATTGGTGTAGAACACGTGGTTCAGATCACCCGGCGTCATGCCAGCCAGCTTGACTGCCAGTTCCACCCCCGGCGCTGAAGTGCAGTCACCGAAGTGGTTTACCTGCGGCAGCAGGCGCGCCTGTTCGGCAATGGCCTCAGCCAGTTCCACGCGGCCGTAGCCTATATTCACCGACCAGAGTCCGCCATTGGAATCCAGGTACCTGTTGCCATCTGCGTCGAATACGTAGGCGCCTTCGCCTTTGACGAATACAGTACAACCCTTTTCCTTAAAGCTGGGCCAGACCGATTGCGGGTGGATAAGGTGGTTTTTATCCTTGCGCCATAAGTCCCGGGCATCGAAACTGTCGAATTCGGTATAGTCAGGTTGTAACATAATCAGTGCCTTTTTCTCTTTTATTTTGTACAACAAAAATATAAAATAGTCAACCTGATAATATTGCCGAAAACATCTGACAAAAATCTTCTGAATAGTTTAATTTATTGTTAATTAAAGGTATTTAAAGAAAATACCGACCTGATTGCAGATCTTTTTCAGCTATGTAGTGCAGTCAAAAATGTACAATACTGATTATAAACACAGGATTTATCCAACCTGACAGATGCAGGAGAAAGGAGCGATGGCCCAAGACATAAACGTGAATGAGAAGATCAATAGCTTTCTCTCTGTGCCCAGGCCCATGCTGATCAACGGAGACTGGGTTGAGGCGCTGAACGGAGAGACTATTCCGCTGCGAAACCCTGCAACCGGTGAACAGATCGCTACATCTTATGCAGGAGACAAGGCGGACGTCGATAAAGCTGTCATGGCTGCCCGCAACGCCTTTGAGCAGCGGGGCTGGAGGAGGCTGATGCCGACGGAACGGACAAAATTGATGTGGAAGCTCGCCGACCTGATAGACGCCAATGCGGAAGAGTTGGCGCAAATGGAAGTGATGAACCAGGGCAAGCCCATTGAGCTGGCCCGGCATCTCGACGTAGCAGGCGCCGCTGAATCACTGCGTTATTATGCCGGCTGGTGTACCAAGATCGAGGGCATAACCACCGCGGATTTGTCCTTCCCCGACATGCGGGGTGAGAATGCCAGGGGACCTGCCTACCATGCATACAGCCTGAAGGAACCGATAGGAGTGGTGGGAGCCATCGTGCCCTGGAACGTGCCGCTGGTGATGGCCGTGGCGAAAATGGGACCGGCGCTCGCAGCCGGTTGCACCCTGGTTTTGAAACCGGCGGAAGAAACGCCGCTCACCACCCTGCGCCTGGGCGAACTGATCCTCGAGGCGGGTTTCCCCCCCGGAGTCGTCAACATCGTTACCGGCTACGGGCATGTCGTCGGCGCTGCCATCGCGGAGCATCCCGGCATCGACAAGGTTGCCTTCACCGGCTCTACCGAAACCGGCAGGAAAATTGTCCAGGCGGCTACCGGCAACCTGAAGAAGGTATCAATGGAACTGGGCGGCAAATCACCCGTCATGATCTTTGCTGACGCCGATATCGACCAGGCCGTAGCCGGCGCGGCGGAAATGATCCTGCTCAATTGCGGGCAGATGTGTTTTGCCGGCTCACGTTTACTGGTGCACGAAAAAGTCCATGATAAGGTGGTCGAAGGCGTGGCGGAAATTGCGCGAAGCACAAAGATCGGTCCTGGAATCGACCCCGAGACCGAACTGGGGCCGCTGGTGTCCGCAAGGCAACGGGACCGGGTACGCGAATATATCGAATCCGGCAGGAAGGAAGGCGCGGAAATACTGCTGGGCGGCAACCCTTATGGTGACCAGGGTTATTTCATGGAACCTACTATCCTGACCGGAACAGAACCGCAAATGCGTGTGGTGAGAGAAGAAATATTCGGGCCGGTTCTGGTGACTACGCCGTTCAGGGAGACATGCGATATAATGGACGTGGCCCGGGTCGCCAATGATACGGACTATGGGCTGGTAGCGACCATCTGGACCAGGGACCTGAGCAGGGCGCACAGCCTGGCTGCTGAAATCAAAGCCGGAATGGTGTGGATCAATACCCCGTTGGCGTTTGACGAGACCCTGCCGTTCGGCGG
>JAAXHV010000390.1:0-1061 GCA_012270695.1 Gammaproteobacteria bacterium
AAACTGGATCCCACTGAGGTGGAAATGACGGTTCAATGTTTCGTCTATGACTCTATTTTATTCTGATTTCTCAGTGCTCTCTGTGGTTAATAAGTGATCTTACCTTTCCTGTTCGGCGATCATCTCCGCCTGGCGTACGATATTCCTGGCCATGCGTTCCGAAGCAGCGTCGATCATCTTGCCGTCCAGTTGCGCCGCGCCCTTGCCCTGCGCTGCCGCCTCTTGCAACGCCGTCAACACGCGCCGGGCCCGGGTTACTTCGGCTTCCGGCGGGGACATGACATCATTGGCCAGTTCGATCTGGTTGGGATGGATCGCCCATTTACCTTCATAGCCCAGAGCCGCTACCCGCCTGGCCGCAGCCACATAGCCATCGGGATCATTGAAATCACCGTATGGGCCGTCTATCGCGCGCAAGCCGAAGGCCCGGCAGGCGGTGGCAATATTCACCAGGGCGGTATGCCACTGGTCGCCTAACGCGCCGTCACACTGGTAATCCGGATTCAGGCCGCCGATGTTGACGGTGCGCGCCCGCATACTGGCGGCATAATCCGCCACCCCGAAGTGCAATGCCTCCAGACGTGCGGAGGACTGGGCAATAGACATGACATTGGCGCCACCCAGCGCGGTCTCAATTAAACACTCTATGCCGATTTCCTTTTTTAACCCCATGGCGTCCTCAATCTGGGTCAACAGGCAATCCACCATGTAGACGTCCGCGGCCGTACCCACTTTGGGGACCAGCACGGTATCCAGATTGTCGCCAGCCTGCTCAACGATATCCACGACGTCGCGATACATATAATGCGTATCAAGACCATTGATCCGCACCGACATGGTCTTCCCTTGCCAATCGATATCGTTCAACGCTTCAATGATGTTCTTCCTTGCCTGGGGTTTATCATCGGGGATCACCGCGTCTTCGCAATCCAGGAAGATGAAATCCGCGGCGGAACCGGCAGCTTTTTCAAACATGCCGGGATTGGAACCGGGTACGGCAAGTTCACTGCGCTGCAATCGGACCGGCGCCGGCTCATAGCGGGTAAAACTCATGGCAGATC
>JAAXHV010000390.1:1066-1878 GCA_012270695.1 Gammaproteobacteria bacterium
AATGCCTGACCGGCGATTTTCCCCAGGCTGATGGACAAGGCGACGTTATAGTACTGATAGGAATGACGCGCCACCTCATTACCATCAAAACCGTCCGGCACCCGCACTGCGCTGACCGTATCGGAATGCCATTTCTCATCTTTTGCAACCAGGGACAGGCCCCATGCCGCCACTGCCTTGCGTACCGCGGTAGCCATACGGGTGTGGCGGGCAAAGACGTTATCCAGGCCTTCCTCCATGAGCATGTTTACAGATTCCCGCAGTCCCCTGAGATAGATGGTGTTGGGGGTATACGGGAAAAACCCGTTGTCGTTGGCCGCAATCATATCATCGAAGGAAAAAAAGGTGCGGGGCAACGTGGCGCTTGCCCGCGCCGCTAAGGCTTTTTCACTGGCGCCGACGATGCCGAGGCCGGTGGGCAGCATAAAACCTTTTTGCGAACCGCTGACTGCCAGGTCCACTCCCCACTCATCCATGCGGAAGTCCATAGAGGCCAGTGAACTCACCGCGTCGACAAATAACAGGGCCGGGTGCTCCGCCTCATCCAGCGCCCTGCGTACCCCGGCAATATCACTTTTCACGCCCGTAGCCGTCTCATTCTGGGTGGCGAAAACGGCTTTTATTTCTTTATTGGTATCGGCTTTCAGAATCTCGGCATAACGGTCAACGGGAATACCCTCGCCCCAGTCCATCTCAAGGGCATGGACATCCAGACCATGGCGCCGGCACATATCCACCCAGAGCTGGCTGAACTGGCCGAAATGCGACATGAGGACCTTGTCCCCGGGTGATAAGGTGTTGGTGATGGCAGC
>JAAXHV010000391.1 GCA_012270695.1 Gammaproteobacteria bacterium
ATGGGTCCCGGGGACAAGTGGTCGCTTTCCGTAACCGGGACAAACCTGACCAATGAGTTTCACGCGATAAACGGCTTTCCGTCGGCGCTGGGCGGCCGCGGTTACTATATCAATACCCCGCGTACCGTGATAGGCAGGCTGAGCTATAACTTTTTCTGATTCGGCATGTCATGGACAAGCTCATCGGTTACCTTATCAATTGCTTTTCCGGTTAACTCGATAATTTGATCGATGTCCGCGGGACTGACAATCAGGGCCGGGGCGAAGCCGAGAATATCCCCGTGAGGCATGGCCCGGGCGATCAGTCCTTGCTCCAGGCAGGCTGCGGCAACCCGGGGGCCGACCTTCAGGGAGGCGTCGAAACGTTCTTTTTTTGTTTTATCCGCCACGAACTCCAGCGCGCCGAGCAGGCCCTCTCCACGCGTTTCGCCGACCAGGGGGTGATCGGCGAAGGTTTCACGCAGACGCTGCTGGAAGTAGGCGCCGGTTTTTCTTGCATTTTCAACAATGCCTTCCTGTTCAATGATATCCAGGTTGGCGATACCTGCCGCCATGGCCAGGGCATGGGCGGAATAGGTCCAGCCATGACCGATGGGTCCGAACTGTTCGGATCCCTGCTCAAGCACTTCCCAGACCTTGTCGCCGACTATCACACCGGATAACGGCAGGTAACCGCTGGTGAGTCCCTTGGCGATTGTGATGAGATCGGGTTCGATGCCGTAGCGCTCACAGCCGAAGTCATGGCCGATGCGGCCGAACGCGGTGACCACTTCGTCGGCAATCAGCAGGATGTCGTACTTTTTGAGCACCGACTGGACGGCAGGCCAGTAACCTTCCGGAGGAGGAATAATGCCGCCAGTGCCCATTACCGGTTCGCCGATGAACGCGGCAACCGTGTCCGGTCCTTCGGCGGTGATCAGTTTTTCCAGCTCTTGAGCGCAATGGTGTGAAAACTCCAGCTCACTCATGCCTTCCTCAGCGCCGTAATAATAATGCGGCGTAATCGTGTGTTTCACCGTGTCAACGGGCAGGTTGAAATGGTTCTGGAACACAGGCAGACCTGTCAGGCTGCCGGTCATGATGCCAGAACCGTGATAACCGCGCAGGCGAGAGATAATCTTGCGCCGTTGCGGGCGACCGAGCACGTTGTTGTAGTACCAGACCAGCTTGATCTGGGTTTCATTGGCATCGGAACCGGACATGCCGTAATAGACCCTGCTCATGCCGTCCGGGGCCATTTCGATGATGCGTTTTGACAGCTCAATAACCACTTCACTTGAGTGGCCCACGTAGGTATGGTAGTAAGCCAGCTTTTTTGCCTGGGCATAAATCGCATCGGCGATTTCCTTGCGGCCGTAACCCACGTTGACACAATACAACCCGGCAAAGGTATCCAGCATCTCATTGCCTTTACTGTCTTTTATATAGATACCTTTGCCTGAATCGATAATACGCGGCGTCCCCAGGGCGCCGCTGGCATGGGCTTTGAGATCGGTAGACGCATGGAATACCGTTTGCCGGTCCAGTTCTTCCAGGCTCAGCTTATTGTCAAATTTCTTGGGCATGACCGTTCTCTGGCTTTATGGTTATTTGACACATTATGCCATTTGCCGCCGCTCTCAGACAGATGACCCGCAACGGGAACGTGTTTTCGGGACAACAGGAGCTGCCGGCACGATTCGGCCACCTCGGAAAGTTGTAATATTTCCTGCCTCGATGTATAATATATATATACAGTATTAACAGACAGATAACGACCCTATGGAAACACAAGTCATCGTACGGGTTGACCCTCAGCTTAAAAAGAGGGTTAACAGTTTCGCCAAAGCAGAAGGAAAAACCATGAGTCTCGTTATCAGGGAACTCCTTGAGGGTTACGTAAAAAATCACGATATGTCATCATATATTGATGACCTGTGGAATCGTATCGGCAGTCATATTAGGAAAGCAGGGGGCACACAAAAAGATATTGAAAATGTCATCAGGGAAGTGAGGGAAAAGGTTTGACAAGGGTAGTCATTGATACAAATGTCTTCGTATCGTCATTTTTTGGCGGCAAGCCTGAAGAGACAATAGATTTATGGAAATCAGGTGAAATATATCTTTGTATCTCCCAGGAAATCCTTGAAGAATACATTGAAGTTCTGATGAGACTGGGTTTAGAGGATGAGCGGGAAATTGGAGAACTGCTGGATATTTTCGCAAGAAATTATTACACCGTATTCACGGCCGCAACGCCGGAGTTGGCGCCCGTTGTGGAAAAGGACCCTGATGACGATAAATTCATAGCATGTGCAGTAGCGTTGGGAGCGGAATACATAATTTCAGGGGACAAGGCATTACTGGAAGTCGGGAAATATATCAATATATCAATTTTATCTCCCGCTGATTTCCTGAAAAAAATCAGAAATCAGGGCTGATACCTTGCAGGGTTCCGATGCAGGTATGGACACCTGTTGCAGGAATGTGGTATAAATCTGCTCATTGGGTTGTAAAACTGCATTTGCGGACTGGAAAAGGAAGTGGCAGTCCGTGTCTTCTTGAGGGTGATGCCCTGGAAATCCCTGTACTGAACGGCAAGACTGTGTAAGCGCGTCGTGCTGTTTTCAATAATGGAAGCCCTGTTTAAACCAGGGCGCTCGAACAAATAAAACCTGGAGAGATAAACTATGCCCGGTCGAAATTTTTTACATATACCCGGTCCGACGATCGTGCCGCAGCGCATTCG
>JAAXHV010000392.1 GCA_012270695.1 Gammaproteobacteria bacterium
ACATGCAGGGGAACCTGGGCGGATTTGCCCATGGCGCCGATAAACAGGCAGATACAGATGAAACTCAGCACCGACCATTCAAGCCCCGGAATAAGGGAAATAGTTGCATCCGTGAGCGCCTCCGCCCGGTCGAATACCTGCAGGTAATCCAGGGAATTGAAATACAGCAGAACGGCAGCGATACCGATGAGGAAACCGAAATCGCCCACCCGGTTAACGATAAAGGCTTTGAGGCTCGCAAAAATGGCCGATTCCCGCTTAAACCAAAAGCCGATCAACAAATAGGATACCAGCCCGACGGCTTCCCAGCCGAAAAACAACTGGACGAAGTTATTTGACATCACCAGCATCAGCATGGCGAAGGTAAACAGGGAGATGTAACTGAAAAAGCGCTGGTAACCCGGGTCATCGCGCATGTAGCCGATGGTATAAATATGGATCATCCAGGAAACAAAGCTGACCACTACCATCATGGTCACGGATAACTGGTCCACCAGGAAACCCATGGTAAAATTCAGCTCCCCGAGGGAGAGCCAGGTATAAACATCGGCGTTATAGACCTCACCACCGTCAAACATGAGATGTTTGTATGCGAACAGGGACAGGACGGTGGAAATGCCCACACCGATGATCGTTACCCAATGCGCGCCGCGCCTGCCGATGAGAGGCCCTGCCAGACCGGCAATAACCGCGCCGAGCAACGGCGCGAGCACGATGGCAAGGTAAATATCTTCCATATTATTCGGCATCTTTATCCCTTCAGAGTATCCAGGTCCACCACGTTTATAGTATTTCGGCTACGGAACAAAACAACCAGGATGGCCAACCCGATAGCGGCTTCGGCCGCGGCAACCGTCAGGATAAAGAAGACAAAAACCTGACCGTGGATGTCGCCGAGGAAATGGGAAAAGCCGATGAAGTTCAAGTTCACGGACAGCAGCATCAATTCGATGCACATCAATAAAATAATGACATTTTTCCTGTTGATAAAAATGCCCGCCACGCTGATGCAGAACAGTAATGCGGCCAATATCAGGACTTCACTGAGTTCAATCATCTTGCTTTTTCTACCACAGAGGACACAGAGACCACAGAGTGAATCTGGAATCTTCCTGGTGCACGGATGACATGTATGTTTATCATTACCTGTTACTCGAAAATAACCGTGTTGAGACAAAGCCCGGTAATCGCCTCGCGTCACCGGGCTATACAAATGTATAAACCCCTTTAACTCAGTGTCCTCTGTGATCTCTGTGGTTTATATTGCTCTTACTCTGCAACCTGTTTAGTGTTGTCCTTATCCATGTTCACCAGCCTTATCCGTGCCTGACGTTTTACGCTGACCTGTTTCCCCGGTTTTGGCGTGCGTTGCGTCCGTGGTTTACGCATGGTCAGACTGATCGCGGCTATAATCGCGACCAGCAGGATCGCTCCGGCGACCTCAAAGGGGTAAATATATTCGGTAAACAGCGCTTTGCCGAGTAACCGGGTGTTACCGATACCGGCCTCAAGCTGACCGGTGGTTGACTCTGTGTCGGGCAATATATGACCGCTGCCCACAATCAATCCCATGGCTACCAGCATCAGCAGGGCAACCAGTAAACCTACGGGTAAAAACCGGGAAAAACCCTCCCTGAGTGTGGAGATGTTAATATTCAACATCATTACCACGAACAGGAATAACACCATTACCGC
>JAAXHV010000393.1 GCA_012270695.1 Gammaproteobacteria bacterium
GGACGGCGTATTGCAAGCGGACCCGGTAACGGCCGCCCTGTATGAAGGCCGGTTATCCGGCAGCGTCAACCTGGACGTGAACCCCGCAATTCCGAAGCTCACGCTCAATTTGGGCATGACGGACATACAGGCCGAACCATTGCTGATGGACATGAGGGGCAATGCGCGCCTGCGGGGCAAGGGGAGTTTCACTGCCACACTGACCGCAAGAGGTGACAGCATTGCCGCCATGATACGCAGTCTGGACGGTCCGATGAGCATGAGCTTCACCGAGGGCGCGGTTGCCGGTTTCAACCTGGGTCGGGCGTTGCGCCAGTGGAAACAGTTCAGAGAGGGTGTAATCACCGACCTGGAAGAAGAGGCGGCAACCGATTTTGCCGAATTGTCCGGCAATCCCATAGCAAAAGACGGCGTCATTCGAATGGATGACCTGATCCTGAAAGCGCCGGTGTTTCGCCTGCAAGGCGCTGGCGTGCTGGCGGACCTGCATAGTAATAGCATCGGTTACCAGGCCCAGGCGGCTGTCGTCAATACTTCAAAAGACGGTGGCGGCAAATTCCTGGCCGAACTGGCCGGTATCGAATTACCCGTCAATATTTACGGTACTCTGGATAATCCGAAAATAAAACTGGCATGGGAAAATATACTGGCTGGATTGCTGATAGATGAAGTCCTTGACCGTCTCGATTTCCCGCTCCGGGGTACAAGGAAGTCCGAAGATGCGGAGAATGAGGCAGAAGCGGATGAGGACTCCGAGTTCGACCCGTTGAAGGAGTTGCTGAAAGAGGGTTTGAAAGAAGGTTTGAAGGGAATTTTTAAGAAAAACTGATCAGACATTCTGAAAATTATAAGGCCGGATGAGTAGAATTGAGGGCAGAATCGTCGTTGTGACGCTTAGCGCCAAGCGAATTGGCAGGCTATTCGGGTTAGTCCTTTGCCTGATCTTTTTCAGCGCGCTTTCAACTGCCGGAGAGATAGAGTTTGCCCATGTTGAGCATGAGGGGAACGAGTACCGGCTTAAACTCACAATGCAGGTCGAAGCAGGGCAGAAGGACGTTTTAGCGTTGCTGACGGACCACGATAATTTTCATGAGATCAGTGAGGTGCTAATCGAATCAGGACGCCTGCAAGACGGGCCCGGGGATAAAACCCGGCGCCGGGTAGTCGTTGAAACCTGTATCGTGTTCTTCTGTTTCAGGGCGGTAATGGTTGAAGACATGGAAGAATTCTCCGGTGGCAGGCTCCTGGCCATCATGATCCCGGAAGAAAGCGATTTTGGCTACGGCAGGACGGAGTGGCAGGTCAACCCGGTCGGCGCTGCCCGCAGTGAAATCATTTACCGATGTGAACTCCAGCCTGATTTCTGGATCCCTCCCGTCATCGGCCCTTATTTGCTGAAACGCAAGATGGTCAAAGAAGCGCGGGACACTATTCTTAATATGGAAAGGTTGGCTTCGGTAGATAAACACTAATGCCCGAGCTTGCCGCCGCATTACTGCCCTGGTTCAAACAGCATGGTCGGCATGACCTGCCCTGGCAGCAGGATGTCAGCCCCTATCGCGTCTGGGTGTCCGAGATTATGTTGCAACAGACCCAGGTGAATACCGTGATACCTTATTTTATCCGGTTCGTCGAACGTTTCCCGGATGCCGGCGCCTTGGCTGACGCT
>JAAXHV010000394.1:0-665 GCA_012270695.1 Gammaproteobacteria bacterium
TTATCCGGCAGAAAAGGGAACCGTGGAGTTTCAGACCCCACGCACAACACCACCCGATCACAGGGGATTGAACGCCCATCCCGGAGCATCACCGCGTGCTCGGAGAACCGGGATATTTCCCCATGATAAGGTTCGATCCGACCGGATGCCACTAAACGGAAATAACCTCTGGGCGCCAGCGCTGACGCGGAACGCAGGTCGCCGATGATCCCATGAGTCGGGATCAGCGTGTTCAATCTTCTGTTTGCTTCACTGCCCCTGAATATACCCTGCCACTTGTATTGGCTGATGGTCACCAGTGAGATGAAATACCAGATTGCATCCACCAGGAACCCCAGCCTCCGGTGAACAAACCGCTCCAGACCGGAAGGATGATCCCAGCTGGGCATCATGACAGTATTAAAACGGCAAAAAAACAGGCGGGAGTAATGGATACGGAAGAAGGTAAACGGGATCATCCAGCGAGGTGTGCGGAATACATGATGCACCGGCGCCGATTTATCGGCGGCCATTGAGGCAATATCAAGGGCGCTTTTACCGAAGCCCACGACTACCGTCTGTTTGTCCCTGAACTGTTCCAGGGAGGCAATGTCTCTTTCCGTGATAATTTCGCCCCTGAACATATCCTGCCCGGGAAACTCAGGCTTGTGTTTTCCCTCTGTGTA
>JAAXHV010000394.1:825-2592 GCA_012270695.1 Gammaproteobacteria bacterium
ACTGCCCAGACACCGCCAATTTTATCGGATTTTTCAAACAGGACTGTCTGGTTGCCAAATTTGTTCAGCTTGCTGGCTGCTGCGATACCGCTGATACCGGCGCCGATTATGGCAATTCTCATTGGTATTGTTATTTCTTTTTCAGGGATGTTACAGTTTATCTTGATTTAAGCAGGGGTGAAAATCATGTACCTGGTAACGGGCAGTTTCATCATCAAAAAAGACCGTCTGGAGCAGGCCAAATCCATCATGGCGAAAATAGTCGACGTGGGGCGGACCGAACCGGGCATCGTGCGTTATACGTTCTATCCCGACCCCGCTGACCCGCTCAGGTATTTTCTCTTTGAAGAATGGGAAACCAAGGCGCTGCATGACGATCACTTCGAAAGCGATTTCATGCAGACGACCGTACCCGGGTTATTCGAATGTTTTGCAGAACCTCCCGAGGTGTACTATTACGACGCCACGGTCGTGGCAAAGCTGTAGGATACGGAGGAGATACTCATTGGTAAAACACCAGCGCCCTGAGTTCTATGCTTTCCCTGGGAGGCGCATTCTCCGGGGTATCAGGATCATCGAATGAGCTGTGGGCTGTGAAACGTGAACGACCGTCGGTAACAGAATCATAGACCTTGAAGACGATGGCCTCGTCACGATGCATCTTCGGGAAGTAATACCAGCGATGGGCCGGATTATAAGAAAGTGTATAGGTTTCACCCACGCGGTTCGGATGCCGGCGTTCAGTCGGGATCAGATCTGTTTTTGCAAGAGTTTGCGCATCACAAATCGCCAGGGGGTTGCTGACAATATCGGCTCCGATGGGGCGCCATACCTGAACGATCATAAACCTGTGCCGCAGCAGACCTTCCGCTTCCTGCGGTAACAGGTCCCTGACCCGCTGAGGCGCGGACCAGTCAGTGTAATCATTGTGAACCTGTTTCAGCGGTTCACGAGTGCCCATCTCCTGTTTGACGAGGTCGCCGGATCGCACTGTGTGGTCAAAGATATGTACCCGGCCTGCTCCGGTCACCTGTTTAATCAAAGCATCTGCTTCAGGATAGTAAGCTCCTTCGACCTCTTCCTGGTTATAAAAGTCTGCCACTTCAGTTGCGTGGTTGACGAACACAAACCCGTGCCGATCAAATACGAGAGCATCAGCTTCATTGCGGCCGTTAAGAATTTTGACTACGTGATCTGCAAACGTGCAGTTCAGGTATTCTACTCGACCGCCCAGGGTGCGGGACCGGCTGACCGGTTTGACTCCGGTGTTGACGGTATAGCGAATCGAGGCGTTGATGTGATCTTGCATTCAGACTCACGCACTGATTAAGCGCTAAGAAGAGAAGGCAATAACGCGCTCCGGTTCGATCCGGTACATGACGCGCACCTCACCGGCTTCCCGGAAAGGGTAGGGTTTCTGCTGCAGATACAACTCGGATAACTGGTCTATATGCTCGTCCGCGCCTGCTTCGCTGATATCAACCACTTTCCCGCGGACTTCAAGCCAACGAAACGGATTCTCAGGGTCGATGGCAAGTACCGTAACATCAGGATTGGCGCGCATGTTTTTGTCTTTCACGCGTCCTTTCGCGGAATTGACAAGAACATGAATGCCGTCATAACCACACCAGACAGGATGCAACTGGATCGACCCGTTACTCATGTGTGACGCCAGTTGTACATAGACAGGACCTGTCAGCAGGTCTTTATGAGTTTCTGGAATCTCATTGGACATTTCTCTCTCCGATAGTGATTATCGCCCATGCG
>JAAXHV010000394.1:2762-3232 GCA_012270695.1 Gammaproteobacteria bacterium
AGAAAACCGATATTGACCAGTGTTTCCTGTACCAGTCTGCTGATGACGGGAACTGAGCGCCATCCTGGCAGATACCGATGGTGCCGGTTCACGGAAAAATGAATGTGCAGGGAGGGAAGTATGACGCCTCCCTCCCGCAGGTGAACCTGACTACTCGGAATGTACTACGTTCTGCTCCAGAACCGCCCACTGCGGTGTGTCGCCGGAACCTTCGGCAGCAGCCTCTTCAGCCGGTGCCTCTTCCATGGTCATCTCCTCCGCAGACCCGTTTTCTGCTTCGGCCTCTCCACCTGTGTCAGCCGTGTCACCACATCCAGCAAACCCCATTATCAATGTCAGAAAAACCGCTAATGTAAGATGTCGCATGTCTTGCTCCTCACTGTTTTTTCTATAAATCCGCAAAATTAGTATACCAGACTGTAGTTAAGTATACTAAAATTAATCAAGATTGCCAGAACGATTTGCCTGCG
>JAAXHV010000395.1 GCA_012270695.1 Gammaproteobacteria bacterium
CCCAGCGGCGGCAATTTCGCCTGTAACACTCTGCAATCGTTCCTTGTTACGGCCTGTGGCAACCACACTGGCGCCCGACGCCGAGAGCGCCCTGGTAATTGCAGTACCAATACCCGAACTGGCTCCGGTGACCACCGCAACTCGCCCTGTTAGATCAAAATCCAATCTGGTCATGCCTGCTGCCCGTCTGACCATGTTGATTACCCCCCTGATTATCTGAGACCCACCAAGAATCTCTGATGATATGATGAGGTTGGTTTGTGGCAATGGCTAAATCGGCGGCATGATTATCATTTTAGACGTTAAACCGGTAAATAACCGTAAAATTCCGTTTTTAAAATTCCTTGTCCATGAGATGAGGCATAAAGGACAGAGGTGGACCTGAAGGTTTCAGCAAACGGTATCCGGCCGCTGAATGTCAACCGTTCAGCATCTGCGTCAGGTTGTTCAAACGAAGCCCGCATCTTTATCAGATCCCGATATATCTGCGAACCATATTCTTTGGGCACGCTGATCTCAAAACCCATCACAGGCTCCAGCAAGCCGGTTCGGGCATCAATCAAAGCCTGTGTAAACACTCTGGGAGTTACAATTTTAAAGTCGTCGGGTTTTGTGCCAAGATCATATTTACAATACCCGTCAAGCAGGATTACCTTGAGATCCGTCACCTCCCAACCCAAGGGCCCTTTTCGACGGCATTGGTCCAGTATCCGGGGGATTTGTTTCATGAACTTCTGATAAATTTTGTCATCGCCCCTGATCTCCTCTTCATATTCAAAGCCACTACCGGTCGGTAACGGCTCCACTCTGAGTTTAAGGTCGGCATAGCCACCATCCCTGTACTCAATACCGGCCTCGCCCACCCCCAATGGTGTTTCCTTGTAAATAACACCGGGCCTGGATATTTTGGTAGCAAGTCCAAAACGCGATGAAAGCAGGTCGCATATAATCTCCATCTGTACTTCACCAAAAAAGCGCAGGTGAATCTCGCGCCGTGATTCAATCCACTGGATATTCAACAGTGGATCCTCATCTTGCAAATGCTGCAGTGCTATGAGCAATTCATTCCAATCATCTGACCGGTGAGGATCTATCCTGGCTGTCAGCATGGGTTCCACAGGGGTAGACATTATCGGAATCGCATAGTCCCTGCCAAGTACATGGCCTGCTTTACAACTCTGTACACCATATAGAATCCCTATATCACCCGCTGAAAGACGGGTGGTATTTTTATATTCCTCGCCACGGATCAATTTAAGAATGCGTGTCGTTTTTTCATACTCGTCCAGTACATCATTGCGTATGGTCTCGCGCTGGGTAATGGAGCCCTCAAAAACACGGACATACGCCCGGCGACCGGCTGCTTTGTCCGTTTCAACTTTGAATACCAATGCTGACAGATCATTATGGTCATGTCCTTTTGGTCCTGGGAGGCAGGTAGCAATAGCATTCAACAAGTCACGGACACCTGCACCCGGCAACGCTGCGCCAAACAATACCGGATATATCCTGCCCTGGCGTGCAAGACTCTGGATTACAGGTTCAGTTTCCACCCAATTGACGGCTTTATTGTGCAGATATTTGTCCATATACTCTTCATTAAGTTGAGCCAGGCATTCCATAGCCTCCATCACCATAGCAGGATTTTCAGCAACAGAGGCAATACGCAACGACTTGGTCTCTTCCCCGGTAACATGCTGGAGCGGCAATACCGTAGAAGCAAGCCGGAGCTTCATTTCTTCAATTAATCCGCGGGAATTGGAGCCTGCGCGGTCCAGTTTATTGACGAATATCAAGGTGGGAATACCTGTCTCGCGCAAGGCCGTCCAAATAGTTGAGGTCTGCAATTGTATGCCTTCTACTGAGGATATAACGAGGATCGCTCCGTCCAGCACCCTTATAGAGCGTTCTACTTCGGGATAAAAGTCAGCATGGCCAGGTGTGTCTATAATGCGTATGTTCACTCCTGCCCAATCCAGCGCCACTGCGGCAGCACGCACGGTAATGCCGCGCTTCTTCTCCACTTCCAGTGAATCCGTCAAAGAAGTTCCATGATCGACCCTGCCCGGTTTTCGAATAACGCCACTCGTATATAATAACTGCTCGGTCAGCGTCGTTTTACCCGCATCCACATGCGCCATGATGCCGATATTACGGACGGGATCAGTTTGCATTGGCGGGTAATAATGTTTCCGTATTGCTTTTTCCTTTGAGTAATAAGGCCAATACAGCCACGACCGCGACCACGCCCATGATCATTGCCAACTGGCGTACGCCGCCATCCGGCAGAACACTGTCGGTAACTGATGTCAGTGAACCCAGCGTAGTCTGAATAGTCAGCAGTGCAGCCGATGAAACGCCAGCGGGGCTGTCGGTAGCATTCATTGCAAGAGGGGGAATAGTTGTAAAGATGAAACCATTACCGAAAGAGATTAATGCCAGAGGCACGGTAAGCGCAGGTAGTGACCCCGCGAAAAAAAATGAGGCCAGTAATAACAGAGCACATCCTGCTGCGACCAGGCTTACCCCCAGCGTCAAGACCTGATCGGTGTGTAACTTATTAACCAGACTCCGGGTGGCCAGGGTGCCGAGAATAAATACAAAGATAATGCCACCCTGGTAATACCCGTAAAACTCGGGCACCTTTTCGAACTGGTTCGCCAGGATGAACGGCACGGCGGTCGGGAAAACCACGAAGTAACCCACGCCGGTAGACTGGATGACGGCATAACCCAGGAATGCACGACTACGCAATATCCGCGCATAATCCCGGCCTATTTTTTTTATCGAAACAACCCGGGACTCCTTGCTGACTGTTTCATCCAGGTATTTCCACAGCAACAGGGTCAATGCGGCGGCAATGATCGTCAACACTGCAAAATTTGCCCGCCAGCCATACGCCACAAAGATATAAGCGCCCAGAATGGGCGAGAATATGGGCGTTACAGCGCATGCGGCACCCCACAAGGCGAACGCCCGAACCTTATCCTTGCCCCCGAAACAATCATTAATAATCGAATAAACCAGGACGCCCTCGGCTGCAAGAGCCAATCCCAGCAGGATACGGGCAACAATCAGCTGTTCTATGGATACGGCCAGAGTACAAAACAAGCAACACAACGCGGCAAAACAAATTGCTCCTACAAGTATCGGTTTTCGGCCAAACCGCTCCGACAGGGGACCGTAAACCAGGGTGCCAACCCCGTATGTCAGTGCGTTAAGGCTTACGGTCAGCTTTACCATTTCGGTTGTTGTGCTGAAATATTCCGGTAAATGAGGCAGACTCGGCGCGTAAAGATCCAGCGACATGATGGTCAGGGAGGTCGTCAACACCAATAGAACCAGGATCATCAGTTGGCTCGTATTCCCCTTGTTCATTACCGCAGACATGTAATTTCCCTGGATATTAATCTGCCTGTCAGCAGGATGGTTGGCCGGATTATATTTTACGCGTGCCCGTGGCAAAGGCAAGCAGGGCACACAACGCCACAGATGTCATCACAATGGTCAACGAGCGCGCGCTGCCGTCGTTCAGGGCGCCCTCAATGACTGCGGTCAATGAACCCAGAACAGAAGTAAACGTCAGAAGCATGGCGGCAGATGCACCCGTTGCGCTATCTGTTGCATTCATTGCGAGAATTGGCGCCGTTGTCAGCACCGGACCATTGCCGAAAGAAATCAATGCCATTGAGAGTGCCAGGGTAGCCAAGCTTAATTTATCTCCCTGGACAATGGCAAACAACAGGATACTGCCAACCGCCACTATACCAA
>JAAXHV010000396.1 GCA_012270695.1 Gammaproteobacteria bacterium
CTGCGTCGGCCACGGCCTGCCGGTAATCGATCCAGCCGTCCCGCCGCCCGTCCGTGATGATGCGCGCGGTCAGGGTAGGGCACTTGTCAAGCACGGCATCCACCTTGGCCGCGTTGGCGTTGTCGGTCACCACACAGGTAGCCGCTGCCGCGCTGATCCGGTATGCCAGGTCTTTTTCGGAAAGCTGTACGGTGCCCGGCGATATCACCGCGCCCATGCGCAAGGTGGCGGTAAACGTCACCCACCAGGGGATGACCCTGGGCAGCATCACGATGACCGTGTCACCCGTCCTGACACCAGCCTCGGTCAGCACGTTACATAATCTTCTTGATGCCTCGCTGATCTCCCCGAAGGTTTTGCTGATCTCGGTTCCCGCATCATCGACCCAGAACAGGGCAGGTTTTGCAGGTTCCCAGCGGTCGATCACATCACGGGCGAAATTATATTTTTCAGGGCGCTCCCATTGAAACGTGGAGTAGGTCTCCCGGTAATTCTGCATATTGTATTCATGGTCTCTCATAATCCGAGTAACCTATATAATTTCAGTAAGAACGTCAACGTCAATTCGGCAACCGGAGATGACAAACATAAGCACCATAGGTAGTATGTCATTGTTGAATAAAGCTGTCCTCAAATGACAATTTATTAGCCGGTTTTGTCATGGCATGCTTACTGTTGCCTTACTAAAATTGGAATTCAATTCTGATAAATACCCGAATTGTCTACTACTATGAGGCAAGCATCTGCAGAGGCCCTTAAAGGGCTGAAAGAATACCGCAAGGCAGAAAGGGAGGCTTATAACGCCGCAGATCTAAGCTTGGCGGATCATTTTGCGGAAGATTTTATCCTGACGTCCAACGGGGTGCCGACAGTGCAGGGACGTGATGCTGCACGTGAACTGTTTCGTAATATCTGGGATCAGTATCATGCCAGATTTGCTGAAGTACACGATGACTTGGTGGTTGAAGCCGGCGATTTTCTTTTTGTGAATGGTCGTTTTACCTTGGAGTTGACACCAAGACAAGGAGGAGAGACGATTTTTGACAAGGGCCGGTACCAGGGAGTATTGAAACGAGGGAAAGATGGGAAATACCTGCTCTGGAGGGAAGCGACCATGGATGAAGGAAAGCCGACTTGATTACCGCGCCCTCGTTGGAGCAATACGGGTTCCGTATAGGCCAATCTGGTAATTATGCCACTGATACGCACTGGTATGAATTCCCTAGCTACGACCCTGACGTTTTGGAAGTCTGGACCTATACCGACCACATCAGTTACGCCCCTGGAGATGAGGTAAAGTTTCACGTCTATGCCAGCGCCGGGACATTTTCTCTGGAGATAGCTCGGGATGGGTACGTCACTGAAAAAGTGTATGAAGTATCCGGTCTGCCCGGCACGATGCCGGTCACTCCGGATAATGCCTACGCGGTGGGTGCAGGCTGGCCGGTAGCACACACCTGGAAAATTCCCAAGGGACAGCGCTCAGGTCCCTACGTGGTAACTTCCCGTGTTGAAAACGGAACCGGCGGCGTGCGCGAACATCACCATCTTTTCATCATCCGACCCGCTGGAGGGAACGTCAATAAAGCCAGGTTACTGATGCTGTTTGCGACCAGCACCTGGATTGCTTATAACGAATGGGGCGGAGCAAATTTCTATCAGGGTATTGCGGGTGATGATCAGAAGAGTTTTTCGCCAAAGCTTTCCATCCAACGCCCTTGGCACCGAGGCTGTGTGCGATTACCTGAGGGCGCCCCTCATGCCAGCCATGAGCGGGAGATTCCGCCGAATTGGGCAGTAGACATTCCATTTTTCAGTTGGGCTATGGGAAACGGCTATTCCAAATGGTATGTCGGCGGCAGTTATGCGGAATATGACAGTTTGCTGGTTAAATGGGCCGAAAAAGAAGGCTACCGACTGGATTATATGACACAGCATGATCTGCATTTTGGCACGGTTAACCTTGATGATTATCAGGCGGTAGTCATCGCAGGTCATGATGAATACTGGTCTACGGCCATGCGCGATGCTATCGATGCATACGTCGATGGAGGTGGCCGTGTAGCTCGGTTTGGCGGCAATTTCTTCTGGCAAATTCGTCTGGAAGAGAAAGGTAATACCCAGGTTTCATATAAGTTTCTTGCACATGAACAGGACCCTGTGCGGGACAATCCGGAGAAAAAGCACCTGCTCACCTGTGTCTGGGATGATCGGGTGCTGGGTCGCCCAGGCGCGCTCACTATGGGTTTGAACGGTACACGTGGGCTTTATGCACGTATGGGTGCAATGGTACCGAGACACTCCGGTGGATTTACTGTTTACCGCCCGAACCACTGGGTTTTCGCTGGTACCGATCTGTACTACGGTGACGTATTCGGCGCCGATGCCGGTATTTTCGGGTTTGAAGTAGATGGATTGAGTTATACTTTCAAGGAAGGATTGCCTTATCCCACCGGGGAGGATGGCGCACCGGTGGATCAGATTGAAATTCTGGCCATGGCGCCAGCTGTGACACTGGAAGAAGATCACGGTAATCCACTGTCAAATGTCTGGTGGCTGAACGAGGATGCCCGTATCGTTGCCAAGGCCCTGTATGGCGATGACAGCCCGGAGAATCTCAGGAAAGTCCGCTACAGTTCCGGAATGGTAGTGCATTACCGGCGTGGAAGAGGTGAGGTGGTTAATGCAGGCTCGTGCTTATGGTCGCTTGGGCTTAAGCGACGTGACGCCTTCACCGAAAGAATTACCCATAACGTACTCAGACGGTTCAGTGAATAGGTTCATTTTTTATGACTGATTTGCAAGTCCGAACCAGGGAGGATGTTGAGCAGTTGTTCGATGCGAGAGACGTGTCGCACGTACAGATAGGGTTCACCGATCATACGGGGCAGTTACGGGGGAAATACATCTCCAGGGACAAGTTGCTGAGCGGTCTGGATCATGGTCTGCCCATGACGCGTAATTTTGCCGCGGTGGACTTTACCGATGCTATTTATCCCGTGGAAGGTCTTATTGTCAATGGGGGTGGCTTCGGTGACAGTGTGGCCCGTGTGGTCATAGAGTCATGTCGTGAAGTGCCCTGGGAACCACCGGAACGGAACCTGTTTTTCCTGATTGAGCATACCGGTGAGGGAGTGGAATATGACCCGCGGGTACTGTGTGCTCGTATAATGGAAAAGGCCGCGTCCATGGATTTTAGTGTGTTGCTTTCCTGTGAACTGGAATTCAGATTGTTTAACGAAACCGTCGAGTCCCTGTATCGGAAAGACTTCAAAAACCTTGAACTGGCAACGCCGGTTTCCAACTATCTGGGTGTAATGAGGCAGACAGTCTGGTCGGAGTTCTTTGCCGAGTTTGTGGATGCCATGGAACACCTTGGAATACCGATTGAGGTTGCCCATTGGGAATTGGCTCCGGGATTTGCCGAACTTGTCCCTGCTTACGCGGAAGGGATGCGTGCTGCAGACAATGCGGTGATATACAAGACCTTTGCCAAGGCATTTGCATTGCGGCATAACATGTTGTTGAGTTTTATGGCCCGTTATGATGCACACAGCGACGGGTCCAGTTGTCATATCAATCTCTCCCTGAGAGATAAGGATGACAATCTGGTCCTGTACGATCCCTCAGAACCGCATTATCTCAGCGAGACCATGCGATATTTCATCGGCGGCATGCAATATAAGATGCCTGAAGTCCTGCTGATGATGGCGCCCAATATCAACTCATTCAAACGTTACGTGCCCGATATTTTCGCGCCGGTGGCATCCAGTTGGGGTGTTGATAACCGCACTACGAGTCTGCGGGTGATTAACAGTTCTCCAAAGGTACTACGAGTGGAGAACCGTATACCGGGCGCTGATGTCAATCCATACCTTGCTATCGCATGTACCCTGGGTACTGGCCTTTGGGGAATAGAGAACCGAATAGAGCCTACTGCAGAAACAGAAGGTAATCTGTACGAAGAACTTGACAGTGTGCCGGACGAATTGCGTTTTCCAGCATCATTTGGTGAAGCAATAGAGAGGTTTCGGCACTCAGCGTTTGCCAGGGAATGGTTCGGTGAGGAATTTGTACGGTTTTTCAGCGCAAATAAACAGGAGCATGAAATGGAATATCGCAAAGCCATTACCGACTGGGAATTACGCCGCTACCTGGAACTTGCATAATCATTACGCACTCCGTTATTGACAAGAATTTTATCACTTGTCAGACCTGATTCGATAATGTTTTTGGCAAAAATGATATAAAAAAGCCTGGTCGGGAAAACTATACTCTCCAGTAGGGATTGTAATCATTTCTCATACAGTTACCACTCAAGGGGGGTATTGAGATGGCTGCCTATAATCGAACTTGTCTGAAGTATTTCATCATCATTTTAGCCTGTGCGTTAGTGGTTCCGGTTAATCACGTATCAGCACAATCGGAAGAGGATTCTGTTATCGAAGAAATCATGGTAACCGCCCGGAAGAAGGAGGAGTCTTTGCAGGATGTTCCCATCGCCGTCAGTGTTTATGCGGGCGCTTACCTGGAACAGTCTCGCATTGACGACGTGTCGGACCTGCTGGCCCAGATTCCCGGTGTGGGTTATGGACAGCCAATGAAAAGTTTTACTCCACTGGGTATCCGCGGAGGATCTTCGCAGGATGATTATCCCGGCGCTGACCCGAACGTCGCCATATTTATTGATGAAGTCTATCTTGGCACGACGACCGCGCTGGAATTCGACCTGCTGGACCTGGAGCGGGTGGAAGTGCTGCGCGGCCCGCAAGGCACCTTGTTCGGACGTAATACCAATGGCGGCATTATCCACTTTATCACTCGCAATCCGGATGAAGAACTACGCGCTCGCGCCAGCCTGACTGTAGGCAATCATGAGAGGCTGGAAGTATCCGGTCTGGTCAGCGGCCAGATTGCTGAGGGTGTGTTCGGCAGCCTGGTGGCAAAAGCCAGGGATACGGGTGGTTATTCCAAGAATCTGGCTACCGGGTCCATGCTTGGAAAAGAAGACATCACCAGCATGCGCGGCAAGTTACGCTTCATGCCAAACGAAGAACTGGATATCATCATTTCCGGCGATTACATGATTGATAATTCCTTTGGTATCCCGCAGGATTTTCTGGGAGGGCAATCCCAACTTATGCGCGACCTGGGTATTCCGGCAGTCAATAGCCTGGATGAAGTGTCGCAGGACCTGGATGGTCATTACGACCGCGACAGTTGGGGAATTGCCGCGAGCATAAGTTATGACCTCGGCGTTGGTGTATTCCATTCCATTACCTCATACAGGGACTACAAGAATGAGATGTATGATTACGATTTTGATGGTGTTAACGGAAAATCAAGCAACCCCCTGCACAGCGCTGAAGCCTTTCCTTACCAGAATACGGAAGTGGAAACCTTTTCCCAGGAAATACGGGTGGACTGGGAAATAGGCGACAGGATTGATCTCGTGACCGGGTTTTACTACCTCGACCAGAAGAACAGGCGAGATGAAGTGCTCAATCCGAACGGCCTGCCCAACAGCGAAGCCTCGGCCTGGACCGTCGTTACTGAGGAGGGGGCAGACCAGCTGGTGAATTCCAACAGTTATGCCGTATTTTTTGACACCACTATTGATGTGACGGAACAGGTTGCGGTATTCGGCGGATACCGCTGGACCCGGGATGAGAAAGATGGGACGTTTTTCTGTCACACTGAGGGAGGTTTCTGGTGCTCAAACGTCTTTGAGAGCGACTTCAGTGATTCCTGGGAAGAACCGACCTGGCGCGTCGGCGCGAATTTTCACCTGAATGATGACATCATGGTGTATGGTTCTTATACCGAGGGTTTCAAGTCTGGCGGTTTTACCGGCGCCGGCGCCGGTAACTTCGATGGAGAGGGCAACCCGACTGGCGAGGAAAGCGTGAAAATACCTTATGAACCGGAGTTTACCGAATCCTGGGAAGCCGGATTGCGGAGTCAATGGTTGAATAACCGGGTTACTGCGAATATCACTTATTTCAACGTTGAATATAAGGACTTGCAGTACCTGTTATTGAACGCGACAGGTGGTGGGTTTCAATTCAACGCGGGGAATATCGGTTATGCAAAAAACGATGGTGTTGAAACCGAATTTACATTCCGAATAACTGAGGACATTAACCTTTGGGCAAACTATACCTACCAGAGCGGTGATTACGGAGGGGGTGCTTCCAACTACGGTGGTGATTCCTTTGACGGCAATCGACTTAAACTGACTCCAAAACATTCTTTCGCCATGGGCGGGAGTTTTGAGCATCAACTCCCCAATGGAAGCACGCTGAGACTGAGCGGTGACTGGTCCGAAAAGAGTAAGTTTTTCTTCGCTGAGGATAATACCCCGGACGACAGTGAAAAACTCGCCGGACTGGTTAACTTACAGGGTACCTGGACAAGCCCTTCCGAGAGACTTGAAGTTACCCTGTGGGCGAAGAACCTGCTGGATAAACGCGATAAGACGGGTTACTGGGACGATTTTTTTCAATGGTGGCTGCGTTACGAGACTGAAGTTGACTATATAGCTGATGTAGGGGACTTCTCTCCACCACGTTATTTTGGCGCCACTGTGACCTGGCATTTCAAATAGCATGGCGGCAACGGTCCATTGAGCACATGGATGTGCAGTGGATCCCCCCCAGTCCATTAAGCATATTGACGTACAATGGAAACCCCCTGATATGACAGGGGGTTTTTTTTAAGCAGATGGAAAAAGAAGGCATAAGCAACGAAAATACGAGCACGCTGGTAACGCTGATACTGCTGGTATTGACCACGTCTCTTACCATCATGTCCTTGGATCTCTACGCGCCGAGCCTGCCTCATTTGCCGGAATATTTTGGGACGTCGACCGAGATGGTAAAGCTGACCGTAAGTCTCAACGCGTTAACATACGGGGTTGGCACCCTGGTATATGGCCCCCTGTCGGAACGATTTGGACGGAGACCGATACTTGTCGGCGCGATCTGTTTTGCTGCGTTGTGCAGTCTGTTTTGCACCCTGGCCGTATCCATAGAACAACTGATCGTTGCCCGTATTCTTCTGGGCTTGGCCCTTGCCGCCGAGGGTGTCCTGGTTTATTCGATCATCAACGATTGCTTCAGGGGCAAGGACAAGGTTCGTGCGTTCGCCTTGTGGGGCGCTGCCTGTGCGGTAACGCCCATATTTTCGCCTATTCTGGGCGCCTATATTTTTGTGGCGTATGGCTGGCGGGCAAATTTTGCAGTGTTGACGATCATTGCTGCCGTCCTGACCCTGTTGCTTTGGAAATACCTGGATGAAACTGTCAGCACCGAGCCCCGGGCTGTTTCGATAAAAAAAATATGCCGGGATTTTGCACGGATATTACGCAGCCGTGCGTTTTTGAGTTATGCCGTTATCCAGTCTACCGGCGTGGGTTACTTTGTGGTTTTTCCCACTGCCGTTCCGTTTATCCTGGCAAACCAGTTCGATAAAGCGCCTGAGTTTTACGGGTATTACCAGGGCGGCATTATCTTTGTGTTTATACTCGGAACCCTGGCCACCCGGAGTCTGGTGAACAGGTTTCGCACCGATCAGGTCTTAACGCTGGGGGTAAGCCTGGTTGCATCGGGCTGTGTCCTGTTATTTCTGGTCTCATTTTCAGCTATAGGGTCATTGCCGGTGATTACCGTACCTCTGGTGTTAATCGCTTTCGGTAACGGTTTTATCTTCACCACTGTTCCTCCGCTTGCCATGGATGCTACCGACAGCCCTGCCGGTATTTCATCGGCGGCCCTGCTGACTATTCAGACCACGCTGGGTTCATTGACTTCAGTTACCGACAGCGTTTTGCCCGATGGCGGAATACGCCAGTTGGCAATGATCATGATTGTGGTCGCGATCGTGGCTGTGCTGGCCTTGATACTCAAAGGAAATACCGATACAGAGACAGTAATACCTGACAATGCGCACTGATCTCATCCGCAATATCGGTATCATGGCTCATGTGGATGCGGGCAAAACCACGCTGACCGAGCAGTTTTTATATACAAGTGGCGTTATCCGGACACCAGGCAGGGTCGATCATGGGACTTCTTTGACAGATTCACTGGAAGTGGAGAAAAAGCGTGGCATTACCGTACGCGCCGCCGCGGTAGCGCTGAACTGGGCGGGGGTAAACATACGCATCATTGACACCCCGGGTCATGCTGATTTCTATCCGGAAGTGGAACGCTCGATACGGGCGCTGGACGGTGCGATTCTCGTCATATCCTCGGTAGAAGGCATACAATTACAGACTTCAACCATATGGACGGCCTTGCGAGATTCAGGTATTCCTACCCTGATATTCGTCAACAAGCTGGACAGGACAGGCTCCAATTCCGACAGATTAATTGGAGACATGAGGCAGCGACTTGCTTCTACGGTTTTGCCGCTGCAACAAGTTGCCGGGGAAGAGACCAGATCGCTGCTTATCAATACTATTGCTGATAATCCGCCGATGCTCATGGAGGCTATGGAATGTCTGGCCCCGCTTAACCAGGAGATTATGGACACATACCTGGGCGATAAACCCGCCGACTGGGCGCAAATCGAAAAGGTTATCCAAAGCCTTACGCGGCAAGGCAGGGTGTACCCGGTTTTATTTGGCGCAGCGTTATCGGGAACAGGTGTACCGGAATTACTGGATGCCATAGTTGCTTATCTGCCCGGACCTGAAGGACAGGATCACAATAATTTGTCTGCTTTGGTATTCAAAGTTGAAACAGATAAAGCTGACGGTCGCCGGGCATATATCCGTGTTTTTGAGGGCGCCATTGCACAGCGGGAAACCATACGCAATGCCACCTTGGGCGAGTATGAAAAAACGACGCGAATTCTTAAATTAGTCCGTGGTGAGGAGTATAAAAAAACCATATGCCTTGCCGCAGGTGATATAGGGATTCTGTATGGAGCACAGAGCTGTAAAGCAGGGCATGTGCTGGGCGGGGATTATGCAATTCCGCTCAAGTCAACCCCGGTGGAGCCTATGCTTACTGCCAGAATAGACCCCCTCCGGACAGATGATTGGAATGAATTGCTCAAGGCACTGCAACAGTTGGAAGACGAGGACCCCTTGCTGAAAATCCAGTGGATTGAATCACAACGTGAGATTCAACTGCGTTTATTTGGTGAGGTACAAATGGAAATTATAGGTGACCTGCTTTCCTGCCGTTTCGGTCTCAATGTCAATATATCCAGACCCAGCGTCATCTACAAAGAAACACCAGTGGGGATGGGAGAAGCCAGTATCGAGTACAGGGAAGGAGGCTATGCCGACCTTAAACTGAGAGTGGAGCCTTTACCAACCGGCAGTGGCTTTGAATATGTAGAGGCAATCAGTGGCGATGACAAGATTTATCAGAAGTTCATGAAACAAATCCCCCAGATACTGGATCAATGCCGTCACAATGGCCCCTTGGGTTGGGAGGTAACGGATCTCAAAGTAACCTTGCTTGACGGGTACTGTAAATATGATCTCGGTACGAAACCCGACGACTACAAGATTGTAACACCCAGAGTGTTTGCAGAGGCTTTGAATGATGCCGGAACCAGCTTGCTGGAGCCCGTGATGAATTTTGAGATCAGCGTGCCCAAAGCATATGGTTCGCAGATATATCGGGATCTGATAAAGATGCGGGCTTTGTTTGAACAACCTGGCGCAGATGCTGAACGGTTGATATTCAGCGGCCGGATACCGTTTGCTGAAACCTTCAGGTCCGCTTCTGCTCTTTATGCCTCATCTCATGGTCAAGGGATTTTGAAAACGGAATTTTGCGGTTATTTCCCGGTTTAAAGTCCAAAATGATAATCATGTCGCCGGTTTAGCCATTGCCACAAACCAGCCTCATCATATCATCAGGGGTTCTTGGTGGGTCTCAGATAATC
>JAAXHV010000397.1 GCA_012270695.1 Gammaproteobacteria bacterium
GAAAGTGACACCGACTGTCACCGCGCACCCCACCGAGGCAAAACGCGTGACGGTCTTGCAGATACACCGGCGCATCTACATTATCCTGTACCGTCTCGAGGCCACGCGCTGGACCCGGCGCGAGCGTGCGTCCCTGGAAGAGCAACTCCGCAATGAAATCGACCTGCTCTGGTTGACCGGTGAATTACGCCTGGAAAAACCTTCCGTCATGCAGGAGATAAAATGGGGCCTGCATTTCTTTGAACAGACCCTGTATGAGCGCGTCCCGGAGACCTTGGAACGGCTTGACCTGGCCTTGTCCAGCCATTATCCAGGTAAGGATTTTATTATCCCGCCATTATTCCAATTCGGCACCTGGATAGGCGGTGATCGGGACGGCAACCCGTTTGTGAACAACACTGTTACCCGGGAAGCCCTGTTGCTGAACAGGCGCGCTGTTTTGCTGCATTACCAGGACCAGCTGGATAAGCTGTTCCTGAAGATCAGTGTCTCCATCCATGCTGTGCATGCCCCCGGCAAGTTTATCAGCCACCTGAACGGCTTGCTGGATGCCTGCGGTCAGAGAAAAAACATGGAAAGACGCAATCCGGGAGAGATCTTCAGGCAGTTTGTCTTTTGCCTGCTGGAAAAAATTAAAAATACCGAGAAGAAAAACACGCTCAGCACATTCAGCTACGACACTGCTGATCAGTTTATCCAGGATTTGAAAATTCTCGAACGGGGACTGGAAGAGGCAGACTGTGCGCAACTTGCAAGGGCGCAGGTCACGCCGTTGCGGCGCCAGGCTGAGGCATTCCGGTTTTGTACGGCGCGTCTGGATATCAGGGAGAACTCCACGGTCATTACCAGAACCCTGCAGGACATCTGGCGGTTGCGCCGGAAGCGGGAAGCTGCGCCGGCAACAGATACGGCCGCATGGCTTGAATGGTTGCAAACGGAACTATCCACGCCGTTTGAGCGAACCCCATCAGTGCCCTTCAGCGATAGGCAAAGCGCCGCAACTTTCGGTTTGTTCCAGTTGATTGCCGAAACCCGGCGGACCCTGGACCGGGATGCAGTGGGGGGATTTATCCTGAGCATGACCCGCTCGGTCGCAGATGTTTTGGGAGTCTACCTGCTGGCCAAATATGCCGGCGTGTTTATTGACGAACAAGCAGTGGAAATTTCTCCATTGCCGGTGATACCGCTGTTTGAAACCATTGAAGACCTGCGCGTTGCCCCCAGGATTATGCAGACCCTGTTGCAGACACCCGTCGTCAGGCGCAGTGTCAGGGAGCAGGGCGGCATACAAGAGGTTATGATCGGTTATTCGGATTCCAATAAGGATGGCGGCTTTCTGACAGCCAATCACGAGTTGAGCCGCGTCCAGGTTGAGCTGACCAAAGTCGGCGTCAAGTGCAAGATCCCGATTGTCTTCTTCCATGGCAGAGGAGGATCAGTCAGTCGCGGCGGCGGACCCACCGGCAGCGCTATCGCCGCGCAACCCGCAGGCACCGTGGACGGCAAATTGCGGATAACCGAGCAGGGAGAAGTTGTTTCCTCCAAGTACGCCAACCACGGTAGCGCGCAATACCAGATGGAACTGCTGGCCGCCAGTGTTATGGAGCATACCCTGAAGTCCATGACTGCGGAACAACGCCTGCCTGAGCCGGAATTTGAACAGGCCATGGATGCCCTGTCCAGCCTGGCTTACACAAGCTACCGGCAATTGGTTGAGGAAACCGGCCTAGTTGATTACTACCAGGCGGCAAGTCCGGTAGAGGAACTGGGCAAACTGCGCATTGGCTCCCGCCCGGACCGGCGCTTCGGCGCCAACTCGCTGGATGACCTGCGCGCCATTCCCTGGGTGTTTGCCTGGACCCAGAACCGCCATCACGTCCCGGCCTGGTACGGACTGGGCAGCGCCGTAGAGAACTTCGTCAAGGTTCGCGGACAGGAGGGCGGGAAGTTGTTGAGAGAGATGTATGAAAACTGGCTCTTGTTCAGGCTGATTATTGACGAGGTGGAAAAATCCCTGGCTTTTGTCGATGCCGAGGTGATGCGCAGTTATGCCGGTTTGTTAAATCAACCGGCGATCAAGGAGAAATTTTATATGAAGATCGTCAGGGAATACGAACTGTCCGTGGAGAAAATACTTTTCATTACAGGCGAGACAAAACTGGGCGAACGCTTTCCCCGCTTCAGCAGAAAACTGAAACGCCGCGGCGACATTCTCAAACAGGTAGGATTGGCCCAGGTCGAACTGGTCAAACGGTTTCGCGAACAAGGCAAACAGGCAGACCTGGTCGCGTTGCTCCTTTCCATCAACTGCGTCAGCGCCGGCCTGGGATGGACTGGATGAGCCAGGGGCTAGTCATCGGATGATATCGCCGCATTCAAACCGCCATCAATCAAAGATCCAACACTGCTGCCACCACATACAAACAACAACTGGCCGCTGATATAACTGTTTCTCGGGTCCAGGAAAAACATGGTCGCACGGGCAACATCATCGGGATTGCCAATGCGGCGAACCGGTATCATGGCCGCGAGCGCTTTTGAAACACCACTTCCTTCAGGTACAACTTCGTTGAACATTTCTGAGTTGACCGGGCCCGGGGCGATAGCATTCACAGTAATGCCATGGGGCCCCAATTCCATCGCCCAGGTTTTGGTGATGCTGACCAGGGCTGCCTTGGTACCGGAGTAACAGGTGCGTGTGGCCAGACCTAAAATCGCCCGTGTGGACATATTCACAATACGGCCGAACTTTGCTTCTTTCATGGCCGGCAGGGCGGCTTTTGTTAAAATCATCGCCGCGCCCACGTGCAGATTTGTCAATCCATGCAAATCGTCAACAGTGGCTTCTTCCAATATCTTTGCATTCACGATGCCGGCATTGTTAACCACGGATGTCACTGAATATTTTGCTGTTATTTCATTGGCAACATCCTGGGTGGCCCGCAGATCCATCAGATCAACCTGATAGTAATGCAGATTGTGATGCCCAAATCGTGGCGCACGTCGGGAAAGGTTTATCACCTCATAGCCGGCATCCAGTAAGTGT
>JAAXHV010000398.1 GCA_012270695.1 Gammaproteobacteria bacterium
TTATTCGCGGGTACTGCGCCTTTAACCATACCAGGGACGCCCATCCCCTTCGAGTTCCTTGCCAATCCTGTATTTGAAGATTCATCGTCGGATTTTCTCTGGTCAGGTAAGGTGCAGGTCGATTATATGCCGACCGACGACTTACTGGTCTATGCAAGTATCAATCGCGGGGTTAAGGCGGGTAGTTATAACCAACCTCTCCTGACATTCCTGCCTCGAAACCAGCTCCAGTACGATGAGGAGATTTTGCTATCCTATGAAATGGGTTTAAAAGCGACCTTTATGGGCGGCAGGGCGCGTTTCAATGCAGCAGCATATTATTATGATTACAACGATTACCAGGCCTTCCAGTTTATCGGAACCTCGGGCGCTATTTTTAATGCCGATGCCGAATACAAGGGGTTTGAAACCGAGCTTGTCGCGACTCCGTTCGATAACCTGGATCTTGTGCTTGGTTTCAGTTATATAGATGCGAAAGTAAAGGACCTCCTGGTAGCGCCTGACCTGCCTCGAGACGTGGAACCGTCATACACACCGGAGATTCAGTTCAGTGGTGTTGGCCGTTACACCTGGCCGGCTGCTGTATTGGGTGGTGATTTCAGTGTGCAACTGGATGGAGGTTACACCGATTCTTCCTTCTTTAACATCAATAATTTCGGAAGCCATCGTATGGATTCATACTGGCTCGGCAATGTTCGAGCGCGCTGGACCAGTGCGGATGCACGCTGGGAGCTCAGCGCGTTTCTCAATAATTTTACGGACGAACGCCCGCATATACTCGGGTTCGAGTTGAGTACTATCTGCGGATGCGACGAATACATTATCGGCAAGCCGAGATGGTGGGGCGTCAATGTGCGCTATAGCATGTAGTTTGGAAGATATGCCCATGACTGACAAGGTTCAGTCAATCCTGTCGCAACTTGAGCCGGTATTACGCGAACCTAAGGAAGCAATCTCATTACCAATGGACTGTTACACTTCTGAAGAGTGGTTTGAGTTCGAAAAGCGGGCAGTGTGGGATAAAGAGTGGATATGTCTTGGACACCAGGGAACCATTCCGAACCCCGGTGACTATTTCTCCATAGAGATTAATGAAGATCCTTACCTGGTTGCGCGCGCTGAAACAGGGGAAGTACGTGCAATGTCAGCCGTGTGTCAGCACAGGGGACATATTCTTGGAGAGGCATGTGGAAATACCCGGTTATTTGTGTGTCCCTACCATGCCTGGTCTTATGATTTGACGGGGAAACTGGTCAATGCACCGAGGATGGAAGAACATGCGAGCCTGGATGAGTTGCGTGCGAGTCACTGCCTGCCGACACTGCGAACCGAAATCTGGAATGGTTTTATTTTCATCAACCTAGATGGCAAGGCGCCCCCGTTGGCTGCTCGTCTCAGACGCGTTACGAAAGAACTGGAAAACTACCGTTTCAGTGGTCTGATCGGCATACCGGTGGAGGAGTACAAGGAAAACCCCTGGAACTGGAAGTCGATGCATGAGAACGGGCTTGAGCCCTATCATGCCCTGTATGCGCACAAGGGTTATCATGAAATGGCCCCGGCGGAATTAACTGTTTTCCCGGAATGGGACGATGACGATGACGGCGCGGTCTACGATGCAATCAAACTTGCGCACATTGACGCAAGTTTCAACCCTACAGAGAAATGTTTGCTTCCGGTCATAGAAACGTTGAAGGAAAGGGATAGATGGCGCTTTGTAATCTGTGTCGTTCCACCCAGTGTCCTTATTGCGACACTGTCGGATCTTGCATTTTATTTTCTGGTATTGCCGCATGGCGCGAACAGCATTACATTGCGGGTTGGATTTCTGTTTCCTGAAAGTACCCTTGCACTCCCTGACTTCGAACAGAAGTACCAGGAGATCCTGGAAGGATTCAATATCATAAATGACCAGGACATCAGTGCGAATACGAACGTTCATAAAGGGAAACGTTCAAGATTCGGCAACCGTGGACGTATGGCTCCCCTGGAAACGTCAACCGACCACTTGAACCGCTGGTTTGTCAAGCGCTATAGGGCTTATGTCGAAGAGTTGGAGCGAAAAGGAACAAAGACAGCAGAAGTGATGAAAGGTGTAAAAACCGTATGAAGGCGGCAGTCCTGGAAGACCTGGACAAAGGTCTCCAGATCAAGGATGTCCCGGAACCGGACCTGCGCCCCGACGCAGTGATTATCCGCACAGTTGCAGCCTTTATTCCGGGCGCCATGCTGGAGTTGATCAAGCGGGAATCACGGGAACAGATACCCTGGGCGCTTCCACAACTGCCCTATACCCCAGGTGCGGATGCGATTGGAGTGATTGAAAAAGTTGGGAAGGAAGTACGCCACCTGGTTCCCGGACAAAAAGTTTATTGCGATGATTATGTAACGTTATCCGGCGACCCTCCGGTTGGTGCATACGTCGGGTTGCTTGGTCCGGCGCCAGGCGCGGACGTTGTTCTTGAAACGTGGCCGGATGGTTGTCTGGCGGAAAAATTCAGTCTCCCGGCGGAGTGTGTCACTCCGCTTGGCATCGCTGAAACCGTAGCTCCTGAACAACTTGCAAGACTGGGTTATATCGGCACCAGTTACCATGCGATACAACGTGGCTGTTTCGAGCCGGGACAAAGCGTAATCGTAAACGGTGCAACCGGAGTACTGGGTGTTGGCACCGTCCGTCTTTTGCTGGATATAGGCGCAGCGAGAGTTATAGCCGTGGGCAGACGCAAGGATATCCTGAAGGGCCTTGAAGAACTGGATCATGAACGTGTCAAGGCGGTAGAGTGGCAGGAAGACAGGACTGATGCGGATACGTTAATTGAAGCCGCCGGTGAAAGTTCCGATCTGTTTATTGATGCGATAGGCTTTGCCGGGAATTCCAGTACGACCACGGCATGTATAGGAGCGTTGGCGAAGGAAGGGAAAGCGGTTCTAATGGGAGGGATCAATTCAGCCGTGCCTATCGACTATCCATCCCAGATGATTGG
>JAAXHV010000399.1 GCA_012270695.1 Gammaproteobacteria bacterium
CGTCGTAACATCCGCTCACACAAGCTGCGCCAGTTGTCGACAAAACCGTCGATGGGTTTCACCGGCGTCACATTGGCGGCAGCGCCCGGGACTGAGGAGACATCAGGCGCGGAACCGACGTTGATAGACAGCACGTCGTACCCCAGGTGCGGCCGGTTGTGGCAGATCAGTCTTCTGTTCTTCGTATCCAGACCGATGACTTCATCATGGAAAAACCGGGCACCGGAAAACCGGCATAAGGGAACCAGGTCGATATTGGCTTCGTCAAACGTATAGTGCCCGGCAATATGCCCCGGCAACATGCCGGAATAAGGCGCTTGCAGATCCCGGCATATCAGCGTCACCCGTACTCCGGGCACAGGCTGCATGGCAAACTTTTTCAACACTGTCACGTGGGCATGCCCGCCACCCACCAACACCAGATCTTTCAGAACCGGGGCATCATTGCCTTTCATACGCCTGCTTTTTCAAATAACTCCAACTCATTGCCATCAGGATCCAGCACATATATAGCCTTGCCATACGGGCCAGGCCCCAGTTCCCCCCTGGAGAATTCGGCACCTGTTTTCTTCAACTTCTCATACAGGGCTTCGACATTCCTGACTTCAAAAGCCAGATGATCCATTTGCTTCATATCCCCAGGACCTCCGGCAGTCAATCCGAGCCCTTCCATGGTTGCAATAAACGGACGCCCATCAGGAAGCGGTTTGGCATCAACCCGCCGGGTAAAACCCAGAGTATTCAGGTAAAAATCCATCGACTTTTCCAGGTCGCTCACCATGAGAAGCAGATGGTGTACATAAACGGGTCGTGGCAGTAGTTGTTGATCCACCCAATTCTGGAAATCAGCAGAATCACAGGTAATTCCCAGGTAATGGCGCCAAACATTTTTCGCGTTTTCTTCCCACTCAGGATTTACACCTGAAATACAATCTTCTATTCCCACCACATCATAATCGCGCAGGTAAGCCTCCCGAATTGTGGTTTCAACACATGCATTCGTAGTCAACCCGGTAATAAACAATATTTCAATCCCGAGTTGTTCCAGTACGACCTGTAAGCGCGTTTCATAAAAACCTCCAAAACGATGTTTTCGAATTACGTAGGTCGGGTCATTAACCAAGTCTTTCAAATCATCTACGATTTCCGCGTCCCAAGTACCTGTCAGAGCAGACACACCTTTTCTTTTTGAAGTATGAGAGGGAAGACGCTTACGGGCGCGCCTGTGATCTGTATCGAAATGTTCCTGTACGGTCCATAACACGGGCATATCCACTTCATGGCAGCGTTCAATAACAGCCCTGAGGGGTTTGATAACAGAACTGAGGTGTTCTGTATCCAGTCCGGATTTGCCCAGTGTTCCCTCTTTGTGGCAGAAGGCATTTTGCAGATCGACAACGATAAGAGCAGATTTTCTGATATCCAGCAGTTCAAGTGACATGTTCAGTTCTCCATCCTGTCAGAACCGAGGACACCTGCTCGCGCCCAGTCCTCTAATTCGTACTCCTGGATGATGACATGAAGGCCATCCGGTTTTGCATCAGCGTGTTCAATCATGGCGTCGGTAATCGCTTTTGTCAATTTTCGTTTTTGATCAACTGTCCGCCCTTTCCACATCTGAACAGTGACTACAGGCATACTTAACCCTCCAATAACAATTAATTTCCGGTGTCATACAGCGTCGTAGTGGTCGGTACATCTTCATTTTTGAGGCCGGCTCGCTCAACGGCAGCCGCGGCGAGTTCACGCGCCCTGCATCTTATTTCCCTTTCATCAATGCCTGCAACCTTGCCGTCCTCGTATAAGGCTTTACCGTTCACCCAGGTTTCCTTGACGCTGGCAGTAGATGCGGAAAACACCAGAGCCTGTAATGGATCGTGAAACGGAGTCCATTCAACGTGATCAAGATCGAACAAGATAAAGTCAGCCTTTTTCCCAATTTCGAGAGAGCCTATTTCATCATCCCACATCAACGTTTTGGCGCCTTCAATCGTCGCCGCGCGCAATGCCTGGCGTACCGTTAAAATATCCGCTTGCATACGCGCATCCTTGAACATCCCCGCTACCAGAAACATCTGTCTCATCATGTTCATATTCCCGGCTGCGGAAACACCATCGGTTCCCAAGCCAACCGTAACACCGGCACTAATCAGTTCCGGATACTTGCCGATTGATGTAGCACCCTTGCCTAACTTGAAAGAGGAAGAAGGGCAAAATGCGACTTTCGTACCATAACCTCTCAGTATTCCCACCTCCTCATCGCTTACGGCAGCGCCATGGGCGATAACCAGATTATTACCCAGACCTCCAGCCTGCTCAATACGGGTAATCGGCCAGATTCCGTGTTTTTTTTCACATACCCTCGCCTCTTCAATGCTGGTGGCCAAGTGATAGGTGGTGCCAACTTCCAGTTTTTCAGCAAGCTTTCTGGCGCCAACGTGCAATTCCAGGGTACACGGCTCCTTGCCCTCGATATTCACCCAGCAGCGAACCCGGCCATCCAATGCGCCATGATAGATTTCTACACATTTTTGCAATTCGCACAGCGCCGTTTCAGCGTCCGCAAAGAAATGATGCCGAACCATTTCGCTTGTCCAGCCTCTGGGCATGACTTCCGGCGGATTATCGGCGGCGTGGCGCCCGGTAATACCACGGATACCCGTTTTTTCCATTGCCTTTACGGTAATGCCCGGGTCATATTGTGAACCCATGTCAAGAAAACAGGTAGTGCCGCTACGCAGCATTTCGGTAGTTCCCAACAGTGCTCCCCAGTATTCATCCTCCTCGCTGATGTGTGCATAAAATGGTTTGGCCCAGTGGAACACCCAGGCGCGTGTATTGAGATTATCTGGAAATACCGCCCTCGACAGGGTTTCTGACAAGTGTACGTGAGCATCGACAAAACCCGGACACATGCCATTGAGAGTTCCATCCTTGATCAGGTCAAACCCTTCACGAGAATGCCTTTGCGAGACATGGGAGGTCGGGCCCAGGTCAATAATTCTGTCATCTTCGATAACGATTGCAGCATCACGTATTACGTTGTCGCCATCATCCACAGTCAGGATGAAATCAAGATGCTCGATGAGCGTTTTCATTGGACCGTGAGCAACGAATCCGTATCTGTGTAATCGGATAAAAGTTCCGCTCCGGTGTCGGTGACGAGGACAACATCCTTGTTTTGCATCCCGAAACCATGCCCGGTGTTATAGACCAGCGGTTCTATTCCAAATACCATGCCCGCTTCCAGCGGCACATCGGAATACATCCCCAGGTACGGTTCTTCGTGTAAACACAATCCGATCCCGTGGCCAACAAATTTTATCGGCGGTAAATCCAGTTTTGCCAGGTGGCCGATGAATGCCTCGTAAATTTTTTTTGAACTGGCGTCGGGTTTGATCATATCCAGTACCAGGTATTTGCACTCCACAAGGTTTTTCCAGATTTCTTCTGCGTGTTCCGGAGCAGATTGTACACGGGCAGTCCTGCAAACGCCGGCATGGTAGCCGTTTATGACAGGAAATATCTCTACCCGGCAAATATCGCCCAGCTCCAGCCTGCGCATGGAGGGTCCGACATTAGGGTAGACACTCCTGGGACCGGTGGCAACTATCATGAGTTTGAAGTCATCAGCGCCCAGGGCATATATATTCCTGGTAAGTCCTGCTGCGATATCCATTTCGGTACAACCGGCACTTACCTCATTCAAAGCCTTGCATATCGATTCATCAGCGATCCGGGCCAGACGCCGCATCAAGTCTATTTCATCCGAGGTCTTGATTTGCCGCAATCTGTCCATGTAGGCATCGGCCGCAACAAAACGGGCCCCGGGTAATGCATGGCATAAAGCAGTGTAGTCATTAGCAAATATATAATTCATCTCCGTCCCGATTTTTGCGCCCTCCAAACCCAGGTCACGTAACAATTCAGCAAGCACCTGCATGGGTTTATCGGTAAATTCGCCCCACACCCTTACGTCAGCACCGTTGACCCGGCTTGTGACCGTAGTTTCTTCCATATCCACCGCCAGGTATGCACATCTACCATCGGCTGTGACGACCACGGCAGCATGGCGCCAGCGCATCAACGGCTGAGAGGGGACGACAAAACCGGACACGTATGCAAAATTTTCGGGAGACAGGCAAATAAGGCCGTCCAAACCGGATTCATCCATGGTCGCCGTCAATCTTTTTACTATTTCGCTGCGCATCTTTATTGCATTTGCTCTGTTAGCCAGCAGAGCAAATTTTTCTGAAGATTTGTAAGATTATAGAGGATGATCGTAATTTGTGATCACAATTTACACAATAAACATATAGTACCGTAACAAGCTGCACAAAAACGATCAATGCAGCGATTGTTGGTGTAGTCTGAATGGTTCCCCCTCACGGATAATAATTCTTTCGCCAGGTCGCCTTGACAGGATGTCATCAAAATTTTGCCCCTTCACAAGTACCATATCGGCAGTATCGTTCACGGCCGGTTTGACTCTGCCATCGCACAAGGTTTTGACCAAATCTCCGGTTGCATCAAGCTGTGCCGCTAACATCGCTATATAGGCTATATCCAGTAAGTCCGCATCGCCATAGGGATAAAATGCATCGCAAACGTTATCGCTGGCAAAACGCACTGCAATTCCAGCATTGAGCATCTCGTGCACGCAGGTCAAACCCCGCCGTTCCGGTGTGCCCTGCCGACGATCCTGCAGATAAAGATTTGTGGTGGGCAACACCACTACTTCAATCTGGGCCTGCGCCAGTTTCTCTATAATCCTGTTGCGTATCTCCGCTTCGAGTACAGACAGGACACAACCATGACTGAGGGTTATGCGTCCCTGACAGCCATTACTGATGGTTGCATCTGCCAGGTAATCAATTGATGCCCGATCAGGAATCAGGTGTTCGTCCTGGTGCAGGTCAACAGCCACATCTTGCTCAATAGCCAACTCGATAACGGCATCAATCGACCGCCCTGGATCGGGATAGAGAGCCGGAGCTGCACCGATAAGATCTGCGCCGCGCGCCACTCCTTCCCGGATCATTGATTTTCCATCGGCACTGGCAGGGTCAAGTCGCGAAGATGCAAAGGCAACGACCTCTATGTCCATCTCTCCAGCCATGGTTGCCTTAGCATCCAGGGTGCCTTGCACTGCGTTAAACCGGGTATGGCGATCAATATCAGCATGAGTCCTGATGCCGGTGGTGCCATGAGAATAGGCTCGTTGAAACAGCTGCCGGGCATGGAAACAGTATTGTTCGGCATTAAAGTTCTTGAGTAACTCCGCTGTTAAGGCAATGGCGTTTTGAAAAGAATCAGGTTTGATCCCCGCCAGCGTGAAAGCCCTGTTGGCGTGAACGTGCTTATCTACCAGGGGAGGGAGGCAAATCCATTCAGCCGGTGCGGCAAGTTTCTTTATTCCTGATATTTTGCTGCCGGAGATGGCGATCTCCAGTGCCTGGTTTGAACAGGTAAAAGCAACATTGCGCAGGATGATATTTCCATTTTCGAACCTGCTGACGGGGTTATCGACGGCAGCCACTTTCAACATCCAGGACGCGTGATACAGCTACCACGTCCGTATTGATCCTCATTCACTTCCCCGTTTTCATAAACGACACGGCCGTTGGAAACTGTCATGACCGGCCAACCTTTCAACCTCATTCCTTCGTAGATACAGGTACCATGTCCTTCATGGGTGACCAGGCGTTCTTCGTCCAGGTCCACCAATACCAGGTCAGCGTCAGTGCCCGGTTCCAAAGAGCCCTTACGGGGATAAAATCCAAAGCGTTTTGCAGGCCCGTAGGAATTTACGCGTACTAATTGCTGTAACGTTAATCCGCGCCGTATTACTCCATGGGTGATTAGTAACGGCAATTCCCAGGGAAAACTGACGACGCCGGGAAACTCTGTCCACAGGTCTTCGCCTTTCTTTGGCAGGAAAGGTACGTGATCGCTGCCGATGGAATTTATCTTGTTCGCCAGCATCCCCCTCCACAACCATTCCTTTTGTTCTTCGTCCCGCAGGGGCGGTGAAATCTTGGCCATCATATCCAGGTCTTCATCGTAACAGGTGCGTGTCAGATAATGCGGGCAGGTTTCCACGGTCACATCCACCCCTCTTGCCCGTGCTTCCATGGCCAGATCCGGACCTGCGCCCACTGAGGTATGTACCAGTTGCAGGGCACAACCTGTACGTTCCGCCAGGAAGATCATGCGTTTGATGGTCTCCACTTCACAGAATGCGGGGCGTGATTCCGTATAGGCGCCCAGATCCTGGCGCCCGGATGCAATCATGTCTTTCTTCACCCATGCAGCAATGGCGGTATTTTCACAATGTACCGACACGACACCTCTCGGCAGCCCAGCCACCTGTAACATGGTCGCATACACCCAGCCGTCATTGGCCGGTACGATACCTATGGGATTATCCGGCTCGTAGCCGAAATACAGTTTAAAAGACTGTACCCCGGTATGTTCGACTATCTTCGGAATTTCATGAATATGTTCTTCCCTCTGTATGCCGAAATGAAAACCGAAATCGATGCAGACGTTTTCCTCACCGATACTGCGACGCTCATCGTAAAACGGCAAATAGGATTCTTTCTTGTTACGGATATATAAAAAAATGGTGGAAATCCCTCCCCGTGCCGCCTGTGCCGTCTCCGTGCGCATGTCTTCATCATAGGGATACGCTACCCCCAGGTGACAATGAGTATCTATCACACCGGGAAACAGGCAACGACCTTCCGCATCGACCACGCGCTCTGCTTGCGGCAGGGCATCATCGGTGCCAGTCATGAGTATCTTGCTGTCTGTAACGGCGACACCACCAAAGAATTCACCGGTGTGATCGACAACCCGGGCATTACGAATAGTGAGATCAGCTTTCATTATCCTTGTCCCTCCAGCAACCTGCTGATGATCTTGAAAATACCTGTCCATTGACTGCTGCCTACCGTGACAGGCGCCCGGCGCCCCAATGCCCGGGCCCATATCGCTTTGCGGCCGGTACTTTCTGCATAATCCAGATCAACGCCTCCCGGTGGCGCTGATAAATCCATGACCAGGGCAGTCGCAGGTAATTCATCGATGATTTGTCTTGTCACGACGGGTGCGGGAACGGTTGACATAATGATGTCAAAAGCGGATGCAGCTTCGGCCAATCGGTCTAACGGTAATCCTTCAGCGCCAAGCGTATAGGCTGCAGCGCGTTGTACCGGGTTGCGCGCCGCAACCGTCACATGCGCACCCAGGGCGACCAGAGATCGCGTCAATACTGATCCGATATTACCCTGGCCCACCACGCAGATATTTGAATTGTGAATGGTGATGGCTGTATTTTCGATAATGATCCTGATTGCTGCTTCGACGATAGCAGGGGCGCGTAACAGCATGAGTTCCTGATCCTGTTCGTATTCATGAATATCTATGCCAAGCCTGTGTGCCGCGTTCTTTAGTCCTTCGTCCGCCTTGCCCAGAATAATGTGTGCGCCGTCCGCCATGACTGAGAGCATGTCTTCCCTGGGAATTATTTTTTCATCGGCAAAAATACTTCCGTCCACAGCGATGCCCGGTATGGGCATGAGACAAAAATCAGCATCCCGCAAACAATCTTTTGCAGTCGTTGTTAATGTCGCCCCCACTACCCCGGAATCGGGCCAGGGAAAACCATAAACCGCCACGGTTGCACCGGTTGTAGCTGCCAGACGTGCGATTTCCTGTTCACGAGCATCACCGCCGAGTATGGCTATTTTCAGCGATTTCCATTTTCCGGAAATATCGTGCTTATCGGACATCGTATCTTTCATGACGTATTAACCGGATAAGTGGCGTCAGTCGTGTGCTACCAGACTGAGCAATTCATCTTTATTCAATCCATCAATACCCATAACTGAGGCAGAGCGACCCTCGGTTGTTTTAGTGCCACCCACCAGCAGTTCCGCCAGTTTCATCAATGAACCGGCGACCGGAGTATCCACCCCTGCAATTCCGGCAAAAGCGAGAAAAGGTTTTATCCCATACCAGAAGTCTTCACGGTAGTATCGATGCGCCAGGGAATCCGGCGCCTTGATTTTACTGTTGGCTTCACCGCCACGGATCGCAAATGCCAGTCCGGCAGAGCTGTCCGCATCGCTTTCAATGGTGCCAATGGACTGCATTTCAGTAAACAGGTCAGGCAATTTGTGTCCATAAGCCTTGGCAACGGCAAGGCGCTCACTGTCCAGCGCCGCCATTATGCGCCCCACGCCATCCGGCAGTCCTTGCACATAAAACGTGAAATCACCTTTGCGTGTTTCCACCCAGGCCGCAGCCAGTATGGCTCCGGGCGGATGCAGGACCATGTTGACGTTTGCCAGACCGGTAGCGATCACATTATCGGCTGTTTCCGCTACCGGATAGAGGTCTTTTGCCCTTGTCACTGCAACATCACCACCGGGCATTGCTGCCACCCAGACATGTTTTGCCGCAGCCGTGATCCATACCGTATCAGGCTGCGGTTTTCTGGCGACATACGTCAGCGTGGAAAACTCGGCTGTGGGAGGTGGTGAAATGTTATGGCGATTAAATGCCGCAACAAATTCCAGGGCTCCACCGGTATGTCCCGGGTTCAAAACCACAGGTACCGTGTTAGCGCCGAGTTCGGCCAATGCATCGGCAATGCGGGTGTGTGCCAAAGTAGGCAGGCAGATGAGAATAATATCCACACCCTCAATGGCTTCGGCTAAATTTGATGTAACCAGGTCCGGCGTAGCTATGCTCTCGCCAAAGACGCCGGTGTATTTGATACCTCCTGCCCGCTGAAAAGGCAGCAGCGTTTCAGCGGAACGGTTCCACAACCGTGTCTTAAAACCCCGCTGACCGAGTTCCACTGCAGCAGAAGCACCACCATTGCCGGCCCCCAGTATGGCAACGATCATGGCGCAGCGTATCTTTTTATTTTGTCCGTATCCACTTCAATACCAAGGCCGGGACCTTCCGGCACCAGCACGCAACCGTCTTCAAATTTAAACGGTTCGGTAATGAGATCATCCAGGTAATAAATACCGGCCACTGACGGCCCCGGGGCGCCTTCGGGCTTGGATACGGGGGATACGCTGGGCAACATGGCGATCTTTGATGCGGCGCCCAGATGCAGGTTAGCCGCATTACCGATACCGGACTCTATAGAGCCTCCTATATCGCTGTACATCCCCAAAGCGCAGGCAATATCCGCCTGTTGCTTAGCCCGGTACAAGCCTCCCGGTTTAGTCACGTAACAGGAAAAACAGGAAGCGGCCTTGAGTTCATGAAGTTCCAGAATATCGTGGACAGTCCAGGCGGATTCATCCGCCATCACCGGACAGTCAATGCGTTCTGCTACATAGGCCAGTTGTTTGTTATCCATCAATGGCTGTTCACAGAGCAGGATATTGTATTCTTCCTGCCGCCGGGTCACATTAATTGCCTCCCAGACGTTGTTATAGCCTTCATTACCGTCGACCCTGATCTTGACGTCATCTCCCAATCGGTCACGCAATCTCCTGACCACATCGACATCACGGTCCTGATCAAGACCGGTCTTGCATTTCAGCGTTCTTGCACCCTCTTCGACTGCAACAACTGCTTCATCGACACATTTTTCCACCGGCATGATACCAAGTGAGTGTGCCACTTCGATCCGGTCGCGGAATTGTCCCCCCAGCAGCCGGTAAACCGGGACATTCGCCGCTTTACCGGCTATGTCATAACATGCCATGTCCAGGGCTGCCTTGGCGTAAGGATTACCCTTTACAACCTTATCCATAGTGTCGTGAATTACTGCAATGTCCCGCGGGTCCAGGCCCTTGATGGCCTGAATCAGGTGAACGTCAATAACATGCTGGACAGTCTTTGGAGATTCACCGTAATAGCGCATGTGCGGACCACCCCAGGAAATGCCGGCCGGCGCTTCACCCCAGCCGTTGATCCCCTCATCAGTATCCACTCGCACCACGGCGTGATAGCCGATAGGTGCCGTCATCTTACTGGCCCAGGTGTGGTGCCGCCTGTTGGGCAGTGCCACTAAAAATATTTCACAACCGGTAATCTTCATGGTTCCTCCTGTTATCAACCTTATGGTTGATGCCGGAATTGTGACATATCGGTATTTTGATCACAATGTGTGATCAAATACTATGAGTCCTGTTCTCGTTTTCGAATTTATGAGCGGCTATTAAATGCCGCTGAATGTTGCGCCGCCATTAACCAGGATTGTCTGTCCTGACACCATTCCGGCCTCACGGCTGCACAGGAAGGCGACTGCTCCGGCTATGTCCCGGGGGTCCAGCGGTTGCTGAATAGCTTGGCTCTGCACAGCATTTTCCAGCATCTCCTGACCGACGGCTTGCATAGCAGAATCGGTGGGAACCAACCCCGGCGCCACCACATTTACGCTGATACCGTAGGAACCCAGTTCCCTGGCCATGCTGCGTGTCATGCCCGCAACCGCAGACTTGGCAGCCACGTAGTGCATCAGGTTGGGCATGCCGAAGGTAATCACGCTGGACGAAATATTAATGATTCGGCCCCATTCCTGGTCCCGCATCGGTTTAGAGACGGCACGGCTGCACAGAAATACCGACCGTACATTGACCATCATCACCTTTTCCCATTCACCCGAATCTATCTCCCAGAATGGTCTGCGTTCAACTGAATAGAAACCCGCGTTATTCACGAGGATGTCTATCCCTTTGTATTGCCTGATAATTTCGTCGAAGACATCGTTGACCTGTTGTTCGTCAGTCAAATCGGCTATATATGATGACGCTCTGCCGCCCGAAGCCTTTATCACGGCAACCGTTTCATTCGATGCATCAAGATCGATTGAAACCAAATCAGCACCAAGTGCGGCTATTGTCTCTGCGATCACCCGTCCCAGTCCACGCGCCCCTCCTGTGACGACCGCTATTTTTCCCTCCAGTTTTCCTTCTCTATTAGTGATAGGCATCTTGAAATAATCCATAACGGGCGCCTTTATATTGACCATTCGACGTGTACTTCGCGCGGGCCGTGGAAGCAGATGTTGGGCAGATAATCAAAACGTTGGTCAGCAGTAAGTTTCATCCCAGGCAATCGCTGACTCAGTATCTCAAGTGTGAGTCTGGCCTCCATCTGTGCCAGTGCCGCACCCAGGCAGCGATGGATACCACTGCCGAAGGACAGGTGTTGGCTGGCATTGTTCCTTTCTATGTCCAGTTGTTCTGAATTCTCAAACGCTTCATCATCGTGGTTGGCAGAACCCAGCAACAATAATATCTGGGCGCCTTCAGGAACTCTCACACCGGCAATTTCCATCTCCTGCTTGGCCTTCCTGCGCCAGCTGATTACCGAAGAGTCATAACGCAGGATTTCCTCGACAGCATCAGGTATCAAGGCCGGCTCAGCTACGATCCTGTCCCATGCTTCTCTATGCCTGAGAAGCTGCAACATACTGTTACCCAGCAGGCTGGATGTCGTTTCGTGGCCGGCGGTAAAGAAGGCAAACAATATACTTGCGATTACATCAAGGCTGAGAATTTCGTCCTTACCAGCCCGCACCCGCAACAACTCACTGGTCAGGTCATCACTGGGACGTACAAGACGATTATCCACCAATTGACGGCACAGCCTGAAGAAACCCGCAAGTCCACCCGCGAGCCTGGTCTGTTCCTCAGCAGTTGGACGGCCCCAGACAAACAGGATACGGTTTTTCGCTCCTTCTTTAATCGCCGGCACCTGTTCATCCGGAAAACCCAGCAGCTTTAATATGATCAGGGCCGGCAAATTAAAAAACAGTTCGGCCATGAGATCAGCTTTACCCTTTAGCTGAAATCCATCGACGGCGCTATTTACCACTTCGCTTACATAAGGTTCCAGATCGGCTATACGTCGCGGTGTAAATGCCTTGACCACATTCATGCGGGTCTTGGTATGTTCCGGACGGTCCGCATTACCAAGCGCCGGTACAATATTCCACCCTCCGTCTTTTAACACCTGCCGGGTAGCTTCACACAGAGGATGAATCGGTATAATGGTATTATGGGCAGAATAATTCTCGTAATCCCTGAGTACCTGTTTTACATCCTCATAACGGCTTACAACCCAGTGGTCGATATCTTCTGCGTAAAATACTGGTGTATGCTGCCTGAGCAGCTTGAAAAAAGGATAGGGATTGGATAATTGCGGCTCATGGAACAAGTCAAACCGGCTGCTGACTGTCCCGGTTTGTAGGGTATTTCTGTTAGTCGCCATTAATATAATTATATAAAACAATTTAAGTGATTGATAGTGAAAAACAAATACCGATAGGCATAGTAACCGGCTTCCTCGGAAGCGGAAAGACGACACTGCTGAATCAATTACTTTCCTCGCCCGAATTGGCAGACACAGCCGTACTGATCAATGAGTTCGGTGAGATCGGGCTTGACCATCTGCTGGTGAGTTCCGTTGACGAAGATATTTTCCTGCTGGAGTCAGGTTGTGTCTGCTGCAGTGTGCGTGATGACTTCAGCTCTTCCCTGCTCATGCTCCATGACAAACGCGCAGAAAGGGTTATACCTCCATTTCAACGGGTTATACTTGAAACCACAGGTATCGCCGACCCCATAGCCATACACGAGTTAATACTGGCGGACAAGGAAATCATCCAACGTTACATTTGCAAGGAAATCCTTACCGTTGTAGATGCGATCTATGGCCAGACAAACCT
>JAAXHV010000400.1 GCA_012270695.1 Gammaproteobacteria bacterium
GCCGGTCCTTCCCCGGCTGGAATGCAAGTCTTGTCGGCTGCTCAAAACCCCTAATGACCCATTGCTTCCTTCAGCTCACTATCAACCCAGAGGCGGCTGAAGATGGTGGTATATTGACCCGTTCCCAACATCGTTTCACCGTTAAAACCGACGAGCCACGGCTGGATCGCGACATACTGTGGGGCCATACCACCCCATATCTCCCAGAACTTCTCTATCCCATACTGATCCAACTCTTTAATTATGCTGTTATACTCCTCGATGGTGGTAGCGGCTGCGGCGGCTTCATGCATGGCTGTATAAACCGGGTCGTTGACATTGGCGCTGTTATATGATGTGGTCGGTAGATAGCGAGATGATAATACCAATGCGTTCCACCGCATGGCCGCTTCCGCACTGATCATTTCGAAATCCCTCTCACCTCTTCTAGAGGCAAAGGAAGGTACTGGTGGTGAATCAATCTCTACATCAATGCCAATCTTATTCCAGTATGAAGCGAGTAATTCTACATAGCTCAAAGGTCTAAACACGAGGTGCATCAACTCGGTCTTAAATCTAATGCCGTCGGCGCCGCGCGGAAGCCCAGCCTCATCAAGCAGCTTCTCGGCCCCTGCCGGGTCATACATAAAGCCCTTCTTGACATCTTCGGGCCAATCTTCAAATTGGGTGACACAACATGTTAAAGACCGGTTTATCACCCCCTGAGGTGTCACATCTGCAAAACCTCCATACAAGCCGTCGTTAATTTCCTCGAGGTTTAGTGCCATCTGCATTGCCTTGCGCACCCTGATGTCGTCAAAGGGCGGCCTCTGCGTGTTCATACCAATAGCATTATCCGACCGATCGATATACGGATATATCACGAGTTCGGGGTTGGTCCTCTTGAGGCTCTCTAACTGGTCGTGACTCATGATTGCGTTGCCGCTGATCGGACCTATGTAATCAATCCTACCCGTGCGCAGTGCCGCCAGATACGTTGGGTCTTCTGGCATAAACAGGGCCCTTAACTGGTCAATATACGGCAGGCGGTTGTCCGGGTATTTTTCGTCGTAGCCCCAGTAGTCAGGATTCTTCTCCCAGGTGATAGAGCTGCCCTCCACCAAGTCAGTCAGCATCATGGGTCCGGTGCCGACCAGGTTCCTCCAATCCGTAACGTCCCCGTGTTCCTTGATTACCTCGGGGGGATATATCCA
>JAAXHV010000401.1 GCA_012270695.1 Gammaproteobacteria bacterium
GCGATTTCGTCATCCGAAGTGTTCAGCGTGATCTCGGTGCACAGGTTGGATGAATGCACCACGCCGGCATGTTGTTGTGGTGAACGCAGGTTGCAGGGATCCTTGAACGTGAGCCAGGGGTGGCCGGTTTCGTACAGCATGGAGAGCATCTTGCGCCACAGGTCCTGCGCCTTAAGGGTCTTGTGCAGTTTAAGCTCGCCCCGCGCCGCCATTTGTTCGTATTCACTATAGCGTTGATTAAACGCCTCTCCGTACAAGTCATGCAGGTCCGCGGTATCGTCCGGCGAGAACAGGGTCCAGTCACCGCCTTCGCTGACCCGTTGCATGAACAGGTCCGGGATCCAGTTGGCAGTATTCATGTCGTGGGTACGGCGCCGGTCATCGCCGGTATTCTTGCGCAGCTCCAGGAATTCCTCGATGTCGAGATGCCAGCTTTCCAGGTACGCGCACATGGCGCCCTTACGCTTGCCGCCGTTATGGGCCAGCATACTACTAGTCATATAGGATTCATCCCCTTCGACCTTGAGGTCATAGACGAAGGGAACTGGATCAATCGTTTTCACCTCACGTATGCGGGAAAAAATCCACCCATTCCATTCCAGCCAGTTTCGCTTTTTAATCGCTCTGCAGTTGACCAGAGCAGCAACTTCCGGCACCGCAGGGATACGCAAATCGTAAGCATTTGTTGTACCGTTGAAGTGAATCAAAGTACCGTCCGCTCGTTTAGCCGTATGGTGTTGTTTTCGTTCACGATATTGTCCGGCACAGGGAATACCCAAGCGTAATAGCTGGTAGCGCAGACCTTCAATAAGCGATCCGGAGGTATTGGTGAAATAGACTTCTTTCCCCCGGCTGACACCGCCGTCCGTTTCCAGCAATCCCTGAATCAGGGCCAGGGTTTGCTTTCGTGGCAAGTGTAAGAAGCGGCGAGCGATGCGTTTACAGCCTGTTGAATTGTACAAATCTTCATAACCGAAAATGAAACCAGGCATGTTGCCGGTGACATAGCGACCGGTCGTTGCATCCCTGACCAACCCTGTGCCCGCCGCCCAGCCTATTTGCAAATAGTTTTCACGACGGTTCCTGACCCAGTAATGGATTCCATGCGCGCTGAGGTACCCGGTCACAAAATCGATGTGTGGGTCTTTGTCAGGGTTACCTGATACTCCCCATTCCAGGCCGTCTTTGGAGCAATGCCCGTCACCTAACAGGATACCGTACAGGCGGGCATCATCCTCATCCACACCGGTAACCGGCACGGTTTCTTTTGGTATGACCTGTGCGACATAATCACCTTTTTGCAACAGGCCTGCTTCTATCCATGCAGGCTTGACCTTATTCTTGTTTAACCAGTTGATGGTGCGTCGGTTCTCTTGTTCCATGGGCACATTTTGTAATACCCATAACGGATGTTCCGTCGTTACCTTAATGGGAGACAAAGAGTGCTTGGCTTTAATTTCGACCATGGGGCCGGTCTGGTTATAGGCCATCTTACCGGTGACTTCCCGGTATTGACCGCGTTGCCCAAGCACCAGGTCACCGACGGAAATGTCTTTGATAGGTTTGGCGCCATCAGCGGTATGAATATGAGTATCTGCCGCGAAACATTGGTTGACTGCGACGGCGGTATCATTGGCAACCTTGAGAAACGGCACGACCCCCTGGGATTTCCCGTTGGTCCCCTTGATGTGTGCGCCCATGGAGCGAACCCGGCTCCAGTCATTGCCCAGGCCGCCGGCGAATTTGGACAACAGGGCATCGTCCTTGATGGCGCTGAAGATGCCGTCCAGGTTGTCGGGCACCGTGCTCAGGTAACAACTGGAAAGCTGTGGCCGGCACGTGCCTGAATTGAACAAGGTGGGCGTAGAGCTCATGAAGTCGAAACAAGACAGCAGTTCATAGAACTCGATCGTTCTGCTTTCCCGGTCCAGTTCGTTAATGGCCAGGCCCATCGCCACGCGCATGAAGAAAGCCTGCGGCAGCTCGATGCGGACCTGTCCGTCGGTATGGATGAAGTACCGGTCGTACAGGGTCTGCAGGCCCAGGTAGGTGAACAAATGGTCCCGTTCAGGCTTCAGCGCCTTGCCCAGGCGGTCCAGGTCGTATTTCACCAGTTCATGACCAAGCAGGTCCAGGGAGGCGCCCGTTTCGATGTACTTGCGGAAATAAAGCGGGTAGTGCTCCGCCATCTGCGCCTGGGTTGCTTCCGTGGCGCCCTGGTTGATATGGCTCAGGGCTTCCCTGCGCAAGCCGTCCAGCAACAGGCGGGCGGCGACATAAGAGTAATTCGGTTCTTTTTCGATCAGGGCCCGCGCGCTCATGACCAGCGCGTGGTTCACGTCGGCCTCGTTGACGCCGTCGAACAGGTTGCGCAGCGCATCGTCAATAATCAGGTCGCCGTCAACCTGCTCCAGGCCGTTACAAGCCTCGTTAACGACCGCAAGCAGACGCTCCATATCCAGTTGTTTTAATGTGCCGTCCGCGGTTTTCACATTGATGCCGCCCGTTGTCTCGGCCTGCTCCAGGTCCGCGTCTTTTTCAACGCGGGCCCGGGCGCGCTCTTCCCTGTAGATCACGTAAGCGCGGGCAACCTTCTGTTCGCCGGTGCGCATCAATGCCAGCTCGACCTGGTCCTGGATATCCTCAATATGTACGGTGCCGCCGCTGGGCAGACGGCGCGTGACGCCCCTGACCACTTGTTCGGTCAGCTCCCTTACTTTTTCATGGACCCGGGTTGACGCCGCGGCAGCGCCCCCTTCCACTTCCAGGAACGCCTTGGTGATAGCTACACTGATCTTGGATGCGTTAAAAGACGTTACTTTGCCGTTGCGGCGAATAACGTTGTATTCTCCGGGCTGGTAGGCGGTTAATCTGCCGGTATATTCCTGGTCTGGCTGCTCGCCGTTCTGCTGGGCAAGTTCATTATCCGTGTGAATATTATCGGTATTCACATCAACCACGGACTCCACCAGGACAAGTTTTTCACTTTGCATGGGCCTTATCCGCACAACTTGTTAGTGTTGGTATTACCGTCAACGGACCTTCCCCGAGACCCGAAAACGGGATGAAGCTTGTTACGTGAGGATAAGTATTACACTACTACATCATGTGGTCAAGAGATTTTTTATTACAATATCTTGTGGATTCTACTGTGACTTGGCTTTGAGTTTCGTGTGGATAAGCTGCGTAAAAATCCTGTGCAAATAGTGCGGATAAAGAATAAAATACAACGATTTCAATAAGCTTTGCAGTTCGTCCGTATTCTCAAGGCAATCACCGGCGCTACTGGAAGAAATGATTTGCCGCCGTACAACAGCAGGCAAAAAATAAAAAGCAGGAGAATAAAGCGTATGTCGACAGAGAGATCAATACAGGCGGACGTCGCGGTACTGGGATCCGGGCCGGGCGGTTACACGGCGGCGTTTCGCGCCGCTGACCTGGGCAGAAAGACCGTTTTGATCGAACGCTATCCCACTCTGGGTGGCGTCTGCCTGAACGT
>JAAXHV010000402.1 GCA_012270695.1 Gammaproteobacteria bacterium
GACCTGTTCTGGGCCGCACGCGGGGCCGGGCCGGGATTGTTTTTTACCGTAACGCGTTTTTATCTCAGGTGCCATCCTTTGCCCCGGGCAATCTCCACGGATTATTACACGTTTCACTATTCGGATATGCTGCAGGTTGTGGAAATGATGGAAGAACTGGGGCCATCCCTGGATCCCAACCTGGAAGTATTGACCGTCGTTGTCCCGACTCCACCTGACCTCGCCGCACAGTGCAAGGGCAGCCAGTGTGGCCGTGTTGTAGTAACGGCTGCCATTACATTCGCGGATACACAATCAGAGGCGAAACAAATGCTGTCTCCGATTGAGGGCCATGCGACAAGTAAACTGGCATTAACAACCCTGAAAAACAGGCCCACACCGATGGAAGTCCTGTACCAGGACAACGAGGGACCGTTCCCGCAACGCCGGGCACGGGCTGATAACATCTATACCAATAATATACTGGACTCAACCGGGGTGTTGAGCAAGCACATGCTGACGGCGCCCTCCGCTGGCAATACTCCCGTTATTCTATGGCGTGGAGATTTAACCTTCCCCGATGCCGCCTGTTCAACGACCGGGTTATTTTACCTGGCCGGTTATGCGCAATGGGATCATGCTGCAGATGATCATGCCAACCAGGACTGGCTGAAAAATTTTTATGATGAAATGCAGCCCTTTGCTTCCGGTTTTTATATCAATGAGTTCGACCGGGAGACGCGCTCGGATATGACAGCCGCGTGCTTTGCGCCGGAGAGCTGGGAGAAACTGAATAAACTGCGCCGGCAATACGACCCTGACGGCGTGTACCACGATTTTCTGAGTGTGTAATTCGTGTGTGATTTGCTCACCATGCCCGAAAAACAGAAAACCGGCACCTGCTCCTTGATTGCAGTATTTTCCTGCCTGCTGGCATTAACCTGTATTGCGTCTGAGGACGTAATGATAAAAATTACAAAAGATTTTTATTCGACTGTTGCAACGCGTGAAATGGAGAAGGCGCTGTCACTCCTCTCCCCGGATGTGGTATGGATTTTTCACGGTCCTGAAGACATTATTGATTATGCAGGGACCTATAAGGGACATGAAGGTGTCAGACAGTTTTTTGCCGATGAGGAACAGACTGTGGACATTTCGGAGGTCACCCGGGATTTTTTTGCGGTAGCTGGAAACGTGGTGATTGTGACCGGATGGCAAAAAGGCGCCAGCAAAACGACCGGAGGTGAATACGCTGTGAATTGGTCGCACCTGTTCACCATTGAAAACAATCTTATTGTGAAATTAGAGGTGGTCACGGATTCGGCCGCCATTATGGAAGCGATTCTCCCGGCAGATACAGACCGCGGCAAAGCTTACTATACCACCTGCGCCGCCTGTCACGGGATTAACGGCGAGGGCAATCCAGGCATGCACGGGCCGCGACTGACTCTGCAAGGGTCGGAGTATCTCCGCAGGCAATTGCGGAACTTTCGTCAAACTGTACGTGGAGGAATTACCGATTTCTATGGATGGCAGATGAACGGCCGTGCATTGGCATTACCCGGCGACCGGGCAATCCGTGACGTTGTGGCTTACATCGATTTATTAGCTGATACCTATGCGAGGGATACACTTGGCGGCAACATCAGCCACGGAAAGCGTTTGTACGACAACTACTGCGCCAGTTGCCATGGCGGCAAGGCTGAAGGTATCCTGAACCTGGACGCGCCCCCGTTGGCCGGGCTTGAAGGTTGGTATCAGCTGGAGCAGTTACGCAAATTCAAGGATGGCACACGCGGCTCACATGAGGCTGATGCGCCGGGACAACAAATGAAAGCGGCGATGACGCCAATCGAGGATGAACGGGCCATGATTGATATAATCGAGTATATCAATTCGATTGTCCTTCCTGGTACATAGGTTACATGTTCCAGGTGTAACAGCATCCCTGCCAAAGGCTACACTACTGGAACGACGATAACCTCGGATGATATACCTGTATTCATTATTCTGATTACTATTTGACCCGCTATCTCTATATACTCATCGTGGGGAAAAATCGGGAGCAAGCCTATGAAAACAACACTCGTTCGGCTGTCCATTACCTGTCTTATCGCATCACTTGTCCCAGTCCAGGCCGCCACGGTCCTCGAAGAAGTCGTCGTTACCGCGCAGAAACGAGAGCAGAGCCTGCAGGACGTCGCCATTTCGATCACCGCGCTTGACAGCG
>JAAXHV010000403.1 GCA_012270695.1 Gammaproteobacteria bacterium
GTATCCAGCAGGTCCGCCAGTTCGCCCAGGTCAGCCCCTGAATCCAGGACTTTCCCCGGCACCGCCCAAATCGAAGCCACCGGCGTGCTGATGGCCATGGGCTCGCGCTTCCTGTCTGTAATCATGCCCCGGTATGCGGGGATAGTGGCGCTGCGAACAGCCCTGGCGTTTCCTTCGTTTATCAGAAAATCCTTGTTCAATATCTGCAGGTAGAAGACTCGGCAGGCAACTGCCGCCGCAGCGATGCCGAATAACGCCAGCAGAAACCACTTGCGCCCAACACGACCTGGTTCCACTATGTGTTTGTTCATGGCACTAAAAACACCAAAGAACCGCTATCCGGTACGAGCATATCCAATTCCTCGGTAACCATACGCTCGACCCGCTCATCTATAGACCAAGTGCTCTGTTCGAGCTGGAGTCTCCCCCACTCTTCATTCAACAGGTCCTGTTCCTTTTTCAACTGCTCTACCTCCATAAAAACCTTACGCGATGCGTGTTGCGTCTGAACTACGGATAAGGCTGAAACCAGTACCGCGAAAATGAGCAGGATGACGACGGCTTTCATTGCGCCTGTACCGGGCGCAGCCCTGCGGGCGGCTTGCGCCGTGTAAATCGGCTATCCTGACGATCTGTCATGACGGTAACTTCTCTGCAATCCTCAATACCGCGCTCCGGCCTCGTGGATTGGCCTGGTTCGCTTCCTCTCCGGACTTGAGTGGGCGTCCGACCGCCTGCATCCTGGGTTTGATCTCGTTGCCGGAAACCGGCAGGTAACTGGGGTAAGGGTCGACGCGGGCTTGTTGCCTGATAAATCTTTTTACTATCCGATCTTCTCCGGAATGAAAACTGATTACGGCCAATCTTCCTCCTTCACACAAGACGCCGGTCACCTGCGCCAGTGCTGCCTTCAGTTCTTCCAGCTCATTATTTACGTGGATCCTGATGGCCTGGAATGAACGGGTTGCAGGATGTTTGCCTGTTTCAACGGTCGGGACTGCGGCCTTGATCAATTCGGACAGTTCCCGGGTGGATGTAATAGCACGTTCAGCGCGGGATGCCACAATGGTCCGGGCGATTCGTCCGGCGTATCTCTCCTCACCATAATGACGCAATACGCTGGTCAATTCCGCTTGGCTGGCCTGGTTGATCCATTCCGCAGCGCTGCATCCTTGATTGGGGTTCATCCTCATATCCAGCAAGCCGTCCTTGAGAAAGCTGAAACCCCGGGAGGCATCGTCCAACTGCGGCGAAGAAACGCCGAGGTCAAATAACAAACCATCAATCGTACCCAGCAAACCCATTTGTCCGATGACCTCAGCAAGGCGGGTGAACGAACCGTGGAAACAGGTGAAGCACTTGTTGCCGGCAAAATCTTTTTGGGCGACCCTGATCGCTTCCGGATCCTTATCGAACGCGAATAAACGGCCGCGGCTGCCCAGTCGCTGCATGATTGCCCTGCTGTGGCCGCCGCGGCCGAACGTGCAGTCCACGTAACAGCCATCCGGCCGTATTGCCAGAGCATCCAATACCTCATTCAGAAATACCGGTTTATGTGTGTATTCATTCAACTTCAATAACGCGTTACCGGGGCATCATAAAGACAATGATTGCAATGTAACGGTCGGTGTCCCCTCTTCGTCACCCACCAGGCTCAACCAGTGGTCTCGCTGTTCATCCCAACCAGCCCTGTTCCAGATTTCGAATTTGTTACCCTGACCGAGGATGATGGCCTGCTTATCGAGTTGAGCGTAGTTGCGCAGTTCCGCGTGGACCAGGATTCTTCCGTGCGTATCCAACTGGCAATCAGTCGCATACCCGCGCATCATCTGCTTGGCCCTGCGACTTTGCTTGTCGAAATCGGACAATACTGCCAGTTTCTCCTCAATGAGCTCCCATTCGGGCAGCGGATACAGCCACAAGGATCGGTCCAGCGGGTTCAGGGTCTGCACCAGACAACCGCCGGCAATCCCCATGAGCCGTTCGCGATAACGGCTGGGTACGGCTAACCGACCTTTACTGTCGAGACTGACGCTGCTGAAACCACGGAACATTTTGTGAGCCCCCTGCTACATTTAATACCACATTTACCCACTTTTTCCCACAATTTCTAACTATAGAAATTAAGCGGCTGCAATGTCAAGTAAATCTTGTAACTTTCCGGTAAAAATCTACCCGTGTTACAGGCATTTAGGGAGACAGTAGCCCTGGGATAACCGGCTCAGGAGAAAAAATATAATTAGAAGCTTTTTAATATTATGGAGTTGTATAGCTTTGTTAAGAAAAGAAGAGAAATGGGAAAAGGGAGTCAGCCTGTAAGCCGGGTTCTGTCCAAGACAATCATTCATCTGGGATGTATGTCGCCATACACCTCAAGCGGCCTACCCGGGAACTATGCGGGCCACATTATCGCCCCCTTATTTGGCCTTGCTCCAGGCGGGGTTTACCATGCCGTGCCTGTTGCCAGCCACGCGGTGCGCTCTTACCGCACCATTTCACCCTTACCCGGCTAC
>JAAXHV010000404.1 GCA_012270695.1 Gammaproteobacteria bacterium
ACATGAAATATCGCCCACGGCACGGACAGGGTCCATTGCGCCCAGAAGGGTATCAGGGCAGCGATTAAAATAAAGATGAGTTCCCCGGCGAACAGGTTGCCGAATAATCGTAATGACAATGACAACGGTTTGGCAAACAGTGAAACCAGCTCCAGCACCAGGTTGACCGGTAGCAACGCCTTGCCGAACGGATGAAAGGCCAGTTCCCCGAGGAACCCACCCACTCCCTTGACCTTGATGGAGTAATAAATCATCAGAAAGAATACCGCAAAAGCCATGCCGAACGTGGCATTCACGTCGGTAGTCGGCACTACTTTCATGTACTCGATTCCCAACAGGTAGGTGGTATGGGGAATAAAGTCAACGGGTATCAGGTCCATGAAATTCATCAGGAAAATCCACACAAACAAGGTCAGCGCAAGTGGCGCAATCAGCGGATTTTTACCATGGAAAGTCTCCTTCACCGAAGTGTCCACCATTTGCACGATGACTTCCACGCAGGATTGCAAGCGGCCGGGTTTTTCAACAGAGATGGAGACGGCAACCCTGCGGAAAAGCCAAAGGAACAACCCCCCCAGCAGGACTGACCAGAACATGGTGTCGACGTGTATGGCCATAAAGCCCATGTCCGCGGCCTCTTCGGCCGAATGGGCAAATCCCCAACTGCCGTCCAGATGACGACCGTAGGTGAGGTTTTGTAAATGATGCCGGATGTATTCTGCCGGAGTGCCTGCTGCCAATATTCCGTACTCCTTGTTTTCCTGTTGAGTTAACCGCGTGCTGCCTGCTCTGTCTTGACCAACGCCCATCCGTAGAGCGTGATTGTTGCGGCGTAGGTGCTTACAAACACCGGGAAGTTTACCTGGATGGATGAGAATACAATACAAAACAGCGCAATCACCAACAGCAGTTTCATGATATGCGCCAGGTAGAGATTCCGCACAAACTGTTCAACATTTTTCGCTCGACTGTTAAAGACCTTTCTTCCCGTATACCACGTCGACAGAGCACTGATGCCTCCCGCCAGGACTGCGGACGAAGCGGCGGCCACGCCCAACATCGGCAACAGGACAGCGCCAATACAGAGCGCCAGTGCAGTTTGCAGCACTGCAACCCTGTACGGGACAGTATTGTCAGCTTGCGATTTTAAAAACTTGTCCACCTGGAACAACTCCTGTTTGAGAAACGTATTAATGTACAGCTGCCCCAGCCCGGATTTCTCACCAGGTCGCTTGTTGTTATCAGAAACATTTTTGTTGTCAATAAGTTATGATCATATTCTCACTATGTCACCATGACAGACTGCGCTTGATGCGCCCTTGCTGGTCTNNGTCGCAGGCACCCGCTGGCGTAAAAAATCCGGTGCAATCATCGCATCACCTGGTGAGAAATCCGGGCTAGGACCGGACCGTTCAGTCGTTATTTTTATCCACGGCGAAGGGCAAAGACAGCGGAGTATAATTGACTTATTGTGTTAAATCAATCGCTGCAATGCACAATACCAGTAAAAAGTTGAAAACGCAAATAAATAATGCGTTTTCATTCACCGGACCGGCAGTGTCAACGTCGGCCCGGTTGACTGTTTTTGTCCCGCCTGCAAGTCAAACAACTGGCGCAACAGCATAAACGTGGATTTGGTTTCCAGGTCGGTGTCTTGAATATAAAACCAGTGACCCCGGTAGCGGGTGGCGATGTAAGCATCTTCAGGCTGTTCCTTGCTGGTCTTCACCTTGAACAGACGTCCCGCGGGTGTTTCGCTCCAGTCGAATGTACCACCGTCTTTAGTCCTGGTAGCCGTTACCAGTTCCCCAAGATGACGGGATGGCGCGTTAACGTTGTGTGATAAATAATAAAGAATACCGGAGATGGAGCGGGCACGGACAGTCCACCGGGTATTTCCCATGTTCAGAAAATCCGTATTCAGGGTGAATTCATCAACGCTGTGATCGAGCTCCAGCAACGTGTAGACCTGCTCGAGTTCATTTTTGTGCGCATCGTTGTCTCTGATCAGCTTTATCACGATATCGACACTCCCCCCATTTTGCCTCGTGCCGATTTCTATGAGTTGAGCTTTTTGTAAAGTGTGAAGAGCATCCATCAGCTCACCGAATTTCTCATAGGCAGGTTCCAGTTCCGGCGTCGGCCCGGATGCGTTGGGCGCATTGTAAAGATTGTTGATCCTTTCAAAACAGAGCCCGAATAGCCGGCTGATATTCCAGCCTGATTGCGTCAATACCAGAATGGCTTCCAGTTGCAGGGGGCTGAGGATACTCTTCAACAGGTCTTCACCCTGCAAGGGCGTGTAGGAAATAGTCGGTTTGTCAGCATAGGCGACCCCCGCGCTAGGGCTCAGGGTATCGCTGCTGCCGAAATCCACGTCGGCGCTAACCCCCGCGCTCGCGCCCAGCGACAAACTGGCTGTCACACTGCCTATTTCCAGGAAAAAAGCCACATCCCGGTAACGCATCCGTACCAGATTCTGTAACATCTGCTCGTTTATTGAAGCAATAATGGCTTCGTTGTAGGCGGGATGGGTACGTTGAAGTGCTTGCGGGCCGAATGCGGACTGGCAGCCTGACAGCGCTGTCGCCGAGGTCGCTATCAGAAGAACGTAAGCGTGCAGGTATTTCATCATATCACCTGCAGTTTAGCGGATAGCAATGCAAACATGAAGGAGACCCCGGTTTGTGGCTGTCCTGAATTCTATGGTCCTGAATTCTGGGCTGTCATTTTGGGACACCCATAAATTTGATGAGTGTGATTTTGGGACACCCATGAGATGATTTTGGGACACCCATAAATTTGAAAGTGTGATTTTGGGACACCCATAAATTTGAAGGAGGTGGTCCTGAATTCTTGGCTGTCCTGAATTCTCGAATTGCATTGAATGAATGATCATTCAATATTATGGACAGGGCAGGGCGGCTGTGGCATGATGGAAACGTGATAATAAGCTGAGTGAGTTATGTTACGCAGTCGTGAAAAATCCGCTGCCCAGTTCGAACAGGCTATGCAGCGCCTGCCCCTGGGTGTGACTTCCAATTTTCGCTACTGGGGCGATGAC
>JAAXHV010000405.1:0-1149 GCA_012270695.1 Gammaproteobacteria bacterium
ACGGACGGCATGTCGAAAATCATCGACTTTCACGGCCACGTACTAGCCGCAGCCGCGACCGGAGAAAGCATGGTTGCCAACCACGAGATCGACGTGGCTGCCTTGCGCCGCTTCCGCCGCCGCCCTGGCATGTCCAACCTGCTATCCCGCCAACGCCTGGAATTGTACGCGCACGTCGCTTATCCGGCAGTCCGCTACCCGGCTGATACCCTGCTCAATGCTGACGGGGAACCAACGGCGCCGGACCGGAAACACTTCATAGACACGCAACGCGCCGTCATTAACGAGCTAATCAAACAAGACCTGATTTAGCCCTCTAATGACGTTCGCAACCCGCGCAACCGCCTCTGTCAGCGCCTTTGACCCAACAATGAAAAGGGACATGCCATTTGACCTGGTCAGGTGACCAGGTTATATTAGAGAAACGTTATTATATCGAGGCCAAGATGAAAGAGATAGGCATTTCAGAATTCAAGGCAAAGTGCATTGATAAATTGAAGACTGTGCAGAAAACCGGGGAACCGCTCCTGGTGACATTGCGCAAACGCCCTATTGCTATAATAAACCCATATCATGAAGCCGGTTGCCAGAAACGGGAACTAGGTAAACTGCGTGGCCGGATCATTATCCATGGCGATATCGTTCATTCCGACTTCACGGATGAGTGGGAAATGAACCGATGAATATCTTGCTTGATACACACGTGTGGATATGGTCACAGGAGGCACCAGAGCGGTTCGGCCCGCAGACACGTAACATAATCGTCAGTGAGGATAACACACTGTTTGTCTCGAGCATCTCGTCACTGGAAATTGCGCGTTTGACATGGGCAGGGCGCCTGACGCTGGCAGGTCGACTGCAGACCTGGATCTTTGAAGCGCTGCAAGCTCTCCACGCTGAAACTGTCCCGCTTACTCATGAGATAGCCTTGGCAGCCTACGAACTTCCGGGAGAATTTCATCGCGACCCGGCCGACCGGATGCTCGTAGCTACGGCAGTAGTGCACAGTCTGACTTTCCTGACCGCAGATGATCGTATCCTGGCTTATCCCCACCTGCTCTCTTACGATGCATGCATATAATCTCCAGACGATAAGGAATCGATGAACCGGCGTAAGCTGAGCGAATTACCTTATTTTCTGTTTATGCC
>JAAXHV010000405.1:1300-1494 GCA_012270695.1 Gammaproteobacteria bacterium
TGGTGCCAACTTGCCCCTGAATTACTGGCAACGGAGGAACACAAAAAAACCGCTATTCCTTTTATCGACCTGGGCAGGCAGGTGACGCCCTATCCTCTGACAATCATTATTTCCCCCTGGAACTTTCCATTGCTTCTATCCTGTATCGACGCCATTCCCGCCCTGCTTGCCGGTAGCGCCGTCCTGGTTAAACC
>JAAXHV010000406.1 GCA_012270695.1 Gammaproteobacteria bacterium
GCATAGAAGCGATGCAGACCCATATCACCCGCAGCCTGCCCGATGCCCCGAATCAGCCCTTGCTGGCGGTAGCGCCCGGCGCCCGCTGGTCCACCAAGCGCTGGCCCGTGCAACGCTTTGCCGCCGTGGCGCAGGAATTGGCGCGGGAAAAGCAGGCGGCCGTCGTCATCCTGGGTGGCCCAGACGAAGCGCAACTGGCTCGTGAATTGTGCGGCAAGCTCGACGTGCCGGTCGTCAACGGTGCCGGCTCTTTGTCGCTCATGCACAGTGCCGCCCTGTTGAGTCGCTGCCGCCTGCTCATCAGCAACGATTCCGGTCTCATGCACATGGCCACCGCGCTACAGGTTCCCGTTGTGGCTGTTTTTGGTCCCACCGTGCAGGAGTTCGGCTTTTACCCGTTTCAGGCCCGCTCTGAAGTCGTCAGCGAGCCTCTGTCCTGCCGCCCGTGCAGCACCAAGGGCTCGCGGCGTTGCCCGCGCAGGCATCACGCCTGCATGCAGGACCTCTCCAGTGCCCGCGTGCTGGCCGCAGCCAGGGCCATGTGGGGGAGCGAGAGCCGTCACGCCAATCTGCCATGACGTTGAGAGGCCAGCACCGCGTGCCCCGCCCCGGAAGACCGCTGTGATATGATGGCGACATAACGTTAACAAGAGATGCAACGTCATGACCTCGCTTGACGGCTGGGCAGGCAGGTCTTCGACACATTGGTGATTTACGATGCCAGAGATAAAACCGATCACGATGCCAGGCACGCATGACAAGTTTTTGAAGTTTTTCCAGAAACACGTGCCGCCAAACATGAAAGTGCTCGATTTAGGCGCAGGGCATGGCGCTTTCACAAAGACACTCCATGAAATGGGTCACGAAGTATCTGCCTGTGATCTGTTTCCAGAGATATTTGAATTTGATCCTGTTGAATGCAGAAAAGTTGATATCACGTCAGATTTTCCATATGAAGACGATTTCTTCGATGTCATTGTTGCCATAGAGGTGAGTGAACATATTACGGATCACCAGAATTTTTTCAGAGAGACAAACAGAATCTTGAAACCAGGTGGAAGGCTTTATCTATCAACTCCGAATATATTATCGATCAAATCGAGAGTCAGATTTCTGAAAACGGGATTTTTCTACAGCTTTATTCCTCTCGACATGAAGAACTATGATGGACTCCAGCATGTTTCTTCACTAACCCTGGATCAATATAACTATATCGCCATTCGGAATAATTATGGAGAAGCTGAAGTTGAAATTGATAAATATCAACGATCTTCAGTAGGACTTTTCATATTGCTTTATCTTGCCTTGTTTCTGTTCAGAAAGAACAATAAATTGAACCGATTGCACAATCAGCGCAATTTGCTGTTTGGAAGGCTGCTGTTTCTGACGTTCACAAAAAACAGTCTTCAGGTTGTGAAACGGTGATATGTATATGGAGATAAACGGCACAATGGACGAAAGAACACAGACCATCGACGCGCAAACAGCCACCGACTTGGCGTCCAGCCTGTCGCACCTGCGCGCGGTGTGGACGCGTCCGGACTATCAGGCCGCGGCGCGGCAACATGCCCGGGGTAAACTCACCGTCCGGGAGAAAATCGCCTGTCTGTTCGACGTCGGGACGTTTACGGAAGAGCACGCGCCTGGCCCCGACCTCGACTCGCGGCACGGCGAGCGCCGCCTGCTCACCGGCTGCGGCGACATGAACGGCCGGCCTGTCGCCGTGGCCATCTTCAACTCCGCCATTGCCGCCGGTGC
>JAAXHV010000407.1 GCA_012270695.1 Gammaproteobacteria bacterium
AATTCGTTTATTTTGGGGTGGTGAGGGAATTTGAGTCAGCCCCTTGATGGCATACTTAAACGTGGGGATGCTCTCGTCCGGCCCTTTCCACAATATGAAGGTAGCAGATAAGGAATCATCAATGACATCGCCAGACATCATCCAGTCGGTCCTCAAAGACAGCCGCTACGACCTTGCCCTGTTTACGAAGGATGAAGTTGACGCCTTGCGAGAAAAAGCCTTTACCAAAGCGGCTAGAGGCAAAGAAACCCCATATATAACCTGCATCGTACGGGACAAGAAAATTCAGTTGAGGCCGGAAGAAATCGTCCGCCAGCTGTATGCGACGCGACTGATCGAGCGGTACGGCTATCCAAAAAAGCGGCTTGCCTTTGAATACCCGGTCAACTTCGGAAAGGAAAAGAAAAGTGCCGATATTGTCATCCTTGATAAGGATCGGCTTGATACCGCTTACGTTATCGTTGAATTGAAAAAGCCGAAGCTGAAAGACGGGAAGAATCAGCTTCGGTCCTACTGCAACGCCACCGGGGCGCCGATCGGGGTATGGACGAACGGGGCGCANNCGCAAATCCCTGAAAGACATCATTCTGGAAATGGAGGATGAAGTTCTGGCGAATGCCGGGGTTGACGTGTTTGAGGAGGTCTTCAAGCTCATCTTCACGAAGCTGTACGACGAATATCTCAGCCGGGGGGATAAAGGCGTTATCAACCACCTTATAAGGCAGGTTACCAGAACCGCCGTGAATGACCCGGCTGTCGAATACAGCAACGCGCCCAGTTATCTCGGCGGCCAGGATTACGGGGCACTCAGGGAAGCGGTCAGGGGTGTCAGCGATGAGGGTTTTCGGGTCATGGCGTTCCGCAATACCGGGCAGACCGACGCCGAGCTGAAAGACAAGATTCAGGGTCTGTTCGATCAGGCCAAGGAGCAGTGGAAAGGCGTGTTTCCTGAAAGTTCGGCCTTTGAGCTTTCGGACAGCCATCTGGCTGTGTGCGTCTCCAG
>JAAXHV010000408.1 GCA_012270695.1 Gammaproteobacteria bacterium
GTTTCCAACCTGCCGGATATCGATATGTTACGCGATATACGCATGCAGGTTCCCTTACGCGTCTACAGTTACGAGGGCTCACTGATTGGGGAATTCGGCGAAAAAAGACGCGCTCCGGTACTTATCAATGAGGTTCCCGAACAGTTGATCCAGGCCTTTATTGCCGCTGAAGATGACCGCTTCTTCGCCCATCCCGGAGTGGATTGGCAGGGTCTGCTGCGAGCCGCTATTTCCCTGGTCATGACCGGAGAAAAAAAACAAGGCGGCAGTACCATCACCATGCAGGTTGCACGCAATTTTTTCCTGTCACGGGAAAAAACCTACATGAGAAAGCTGAACGAAATTTTCCTGGCGATCAAGATTGAAAGAGAACTGAGCAAGAACGAAATACTTGAACTTTACCTGAATAAGATCTACCTGGGGCAACGCGCTTACGGCGTGGGTGCCGCGGCCCAGGTCTATTACGGTACCGGCATAACAGACCTGAACCTGACGCAACACGCGATGTTGGCGGGTTTGCCGAAGGCCCCCTCAAGAACAAATCCGGTAACAAGCCCTGAGCAGGCGGTAACACGCAGGTCGTACGTGCTGCGGCGGATGCTGGAACTCGGTTATATTGATCGTGCCCGTTTCCAGGCGGCTGACAGCGCGCCCGTCACCGCATCATTGCACAGTCCGAGTATCGACCTGGAGGCGCCCTATGTTGCCGAGATGGTGCGCAAGCACCTGGTCGAAGAGTACGGTGACAGTGCCTACAGCGCCGGCTATAAGGTCACCACAACCATCCGCGACACACCCCAGGCTGCCGCCAATCGGGCCCTGAACCTGGCCCTCCTGCAATACGACGAAAGACACGGTTATCGCGGCGCTGAGCAGCGCTACGAGCTGACTCCTGATATGGCCGGGGATGGGTGGGATCAACTGTTGGATGCACATTCCGCCATAGGTAACCTGTTGCCGGCGTTAATTACCAAAGTGCAGGGGTTTACTGCTTCAGCCTGGCTCTCCGGCCTCGGCCAAATAGAGCTTGACTGGAACAGCATGAGTTGGGCGCGCAGATATATTAATGAAAACGTACGGGGTCCGGCGCCTGAGAATACCGGCGATATTGTCAGAATTGGAGATATCGTGAGGGTAAGAAAGGGTCCCGAGGGGAGGTGGCGTCTGGCGCAGATGCCCGCCATCGAAGGTGGACTGGTTTCTCTGGACCCGCACAACGGCGCCACACTGGCCCTGGTCGGCGGCTTTGATTTTTATCGCAGCAAATTCAACCGCATCACCCAGGCCGAACGCCAGCCCGGTTCAAGTTTCAAACCGTTTATCTACTCGGCTGCGTTGGAAAACGGCTTTACCGCGGCGAGTGTTATCAACGATGCGCCCATCGTTTACGATGATCCCGGTATCGAAGATAAATGGCGTCCTGAAAATTACAGCGGCAGAACTTTTGGCCCAACCCGGTTACGGGAAGCGCTGCGCCGTTCAAGAAACCTCGTCTCCATCCGTTTGCTGCACGCCGTTGGTGTGCGCAATACCCTCCGCCACGTGGCTAAATTCGGTTTTGACATTGACGATTTGCCCAAAAATCTCTCCCTGGCCCTGGGCAGCGGCGCCGTCACCCCCTGGCAACTGGCCAGTTCCTATACGGTATTCGCCAACGGCGGTTACCGCGTGGAGCCGTTCTTCATTGAGCGGATTGAAACTTATACGGGGGAGCTGTTATTCCAGGCGCAACCCACCACCGTTTGTTCCCATTGTTCTGGCACTGGCGCAGAAGGGACAGACCTTACGACCACCGGCATGGCGGAGGCAACCGAAACTCCCGATAGCGCCCCGGTTGAGAACAAAATTGCTGAACGGGTGGTCAACCCGCAAAATATCTGGATCATGAACGAACTGACCCGGGACGTGCTCCGGCGCGGTACCGGCGCAAGGGCATACCGGGAGTTGAAGCGGGATGATCTCTCCGGGAAGACGGGCACCACAAACGAACAGCGTGACGCCTGGTTCGCCGGGTTTAATCCATCTGTCGTAGCCGTTACCTGGGTTGGTTTTGATGACTTCATGCCTATGGGGCAGGGTGAAGTAGGCGGCAGAACCGCTTTATCGATATGGATTGAGTATATGCGCGCCGCGTTGGCGGACATCCCGGCCAGCCTGGGAGAACGGCCTGCGGATATTATTACCATCAGGATCAACAGGGAGACAGGTTGCCCGGCAAACGCCGGCGACAGCAATGCGGAATTTGAAGTCTTTATGGCAAACCGGTTACCCGATGCCATAGAGTGCAGCAAGATGCTGATGCCCTACGATAACAGTCCTGAACAGACTGAAGCCCCCGGACGGCTGTTCTAACCCGGATTTCTCACCAGGTCGCATGTTGCTGCAGGAAATGAGAAATCCGGGCTGAGTTAGTGAAACACCAATATTTGCAAGTGGCATTGCCGGTGCCGTTGCGCCAGCATTATGACTATGTAATCGGCGACCCGTTCATGCAGGTAGGGTTTCAGCCGGGGATGCGGGTGAGCGTCCCGTTCGGGCGGCGTAAGGACCAGGTCGGTATGGTGCTCGGTGTCACCGATCGGACTTCCCTGCAACCCGACCAGCTTAAGTCCGTCAGTAATGTCATAGATTACCAACCACTTGTTTCGCCCCATCATCTTGAGTTGCTGTGCTGGGCTGCAGACTATTACCATCATCCTGTCGGCGAGGTGTTGTTCAGCACTGTTCCCGCCCTGCTGCGTCAGGGGAAGACGGTTGCAAAAGGCCATGACGAAGTTTTTGTGGCCAGTACCGAAGGAAAAAAGACTGAGGCGGGGAAGCATGC
>JAAXHV010000409.1 GCA_012270695.1 Gammaproteobacteria bacterium
GAATTGAAACTTTAACCCAAGTCCAGGCGTTCATGCCATGCCGCCAGGGACTCTTCCGGGTAGTGCGAAAAAGTCTTGTCGTTGCCTCTGATATCTGCCTGTACCCACGTGGCCTTGCTGTCCAGCATGAGGTGGGTGCGCTCGGGCGGAACGGGTAAATCACTGTCGACGACCGACGCGAACGGATGCACTAGGTCCGGCCAGCGCGGGTCCCAGACCCACAGGGCGCTGGCACAGAGCCTGCAGAATGAACGCTCGCCGGGGCTTTCCTGAAGCTCACCCGTCTCCTCGTCTTTTATCCCGGCCTTATAAACCGAGATATATTCCCGGCCACTGACCTCAAGCGTCGCAAATTCGGCGCCGAGATTGATAGCGTAGCCGCCGCCGCCCGCCGTCTTCCGGCAGATGGAGCAATAACAGAAATTGAACGGATACGGATGGGGGGAATTGACACTGAATTGAACTTTGCCGCAATGGCATGAGCCATTTAGTTTCATGGGGTCACCTCAATAAAGATCATCTGTGGCCCGCATTTCCCATTCCAGGTGATGCGATGACAAATCGTCAGGATAGACGATGGGGACGGCCATAGGCCGCCCGTATCTGTGGAATTCAAAAAAACAACACCAGGACCCACACGATAGCAACGTTGCACAAGGCGAGAAACACGGCTGCGGATGCAATATCCTTTGCCTTGCCTGACAGTTCATGAATTTCGCCGCCGAAACGATCCACGACGTATTCGACGCCGGTATTTAATAATTCGACGATCAAAACCAACAGCACACTCCCCACAAGTAATGCGCGTTCTAACCCTGAACTTCCCAACCAGAGGCCTAGCGGCACTAAAACCAGCGCGAGGGCCAATTCCTGCCGAAAAGCGGCTTCGGTTTTAAAACAGGCAATCAGCCCCTGATAGGAATATATCGCGGCTTTAATGATCCGGGTAATTCCAGTCACTCTTTTTTTTCTCATGTTGGATATTATAAAGTTACTCAAACACCACCAAGTGGTCTATTTCCGGGCGGATGCCTATTTTCTCTCCGATAGCGTGGTCGTGGTGGCTGGGGACCAGGCTCAATATCCGGGCGCCGTTTGGGAGTGTCAGGGTATACAGGTATTCGGCGCCGCGAAACACCTTGTCGCGTACCGTTGCAGTCTGCCTGCTGCTGTCGTCGTGCACAATATCGTCGGGACGAACCAGTATGGACACCTGTGTCTGTGGCGGGATGCCGTGAGGGACGTCACCTTTCACCACGCCCAGTTCGGTCGCCACTTCCGTGGCGCTCAGCACGGCGCCCTCCAGGAACACGCCCTCCCCGATAAAGTCGGCAACCTGTGGCCCGGCAGGCCGGTGATAAAGGTTGAATGCATTGTCCCATTGCAGCAGCATACCGTCGCGGATCACGCCAATTTCGTCTGCCATGGCAAAGGCTTCAAGCTGGTTATGGGTAACCAGGACCGCGGTCATGCCTTCCTGTTTGAGAATCATGCGCAATT
>JAAXHV010000410.1:0-1968 GCA_012270695.1 Gammaproteobacteria bacterium
AGCCAGGCCCTGCTCCAGGCTCGCGATGTCACGGTAACTGGTTTGAATGGTGAGTACCTGTCCCTGACGGTCATCGGCATAAGGGTCATCCTTAAACACCGTGGGTTCGTAACGATCGACTCGCTCGACGCCGGGAAGTGTTGCGAGGGCTGATATTTCCTGTTCGGGGAATTGCGTGCCGTTGCTGTTTGCTGCCGACGAATCGGCGCTGAAGATAAGAAAATGAGCGATGGACATGAGTTAAAGTTTCTCCTGTTTAAATCCTTAATGTGGTTAAATTGATGCTGGGAAGTATTATTATTGACAGTATAAGATTTTTCCAGGGGGAAAGTATGTATCAGCTGAGTAAGCAAATTATTGCATGGTTATCTGTGTTGTTGCTGACCTTTCTTGTCGCAGCCGCAGCGAACGCCTACCAACCCGATGCGCCATATCAGCAGGCCATGCAGGAAAACGCTGGAAACTGGGCAAAAGAGGATGGTGCGATAGACGCCAGGCTTGCCGACCTGGAAAAGCGCTTCGGAAAAAAGCCCAATATCATTTATGTGCTCGCCGATGATATAGGATGGGGGGAACTGGGCTCCTACCTGGGCGGCAAACTGCGTGGCACACCCACGCCCAACCTGGACAAAATGGCACAACAGGGTATGCAGTTCCTCTCTCATTACTCCGAGCCGTCCTGCACGCCCACGCGGCTTGCTTTGCTGACCGGACGCCATCCAGTGCGCACCGGCGTCGACATCGTGCTCTGGCCAGGACAGACACAGGGACTGGCGCCTGGGGAGGTGACTATCGCCGAAATGCTTTCCGCGGCCGGCTATCACACCGCAATGTTCGGCAAATGGCACGTGGGTGATCTGGAGCCCCATGCGCCGGAGAACCAGGGCTTTGATTATGCCTATTACGGCCTCTACAACGGCGCCATTTATTCCTGGGTCAACCAGGACGCGTTTTACAAGACGCAGACGGTGGACGGCATCGGCCATTTTTATGACTTTCCCGGTACCTTCGAGGATTACCGCAAGAAATACGGCATAGAGATCCTGGGCGCCTTGGAAGGCATTAAAGGCAAGGGTCGCAGGGAAGTCGCCAGGATGTCGGCTGAATCCATGGTGGATATGGAAGAGCAGTCCATTATCAAGATAAAGGAATATATCAGGGAGAAGGCCAAATCTGACAAACCCTTCTTTTTGTACTGGGCAAGTTATGCCCAGCAGATGGCCTCCTCACCGCGGGAATACCGTTTCCGGGAGGGGCTGGACTACCGCAATAACCAGTCTGCGGAACTGGCCCAGCACGATGACTATATACAGCAGTTGCTCGATACGATAAAAGATGCCGGTATCGAAGAGAATACGTTGCTTGTATGGGTGAGTGATAACGGCCCCATGTATTCTTTCTGGCCGGTTGCCGGCTATTCCTGGCTGCGCGGCGCCAAGGGAGAGGTCTATGAGGGTGGCGTGCGAACGCCGGGGTTTGCCGTCTGGCCCGGTATGATAGAGCCCGGACAGCAACCGCTGGATATGATTTCGGTGACCGATTTGTTCGTCACCGCGGCCAGAGTCGCCGGTGCTGGAGACCATATTCCCGCAGACCGGATCATAGATGGCATCGATCAATTGCCCCTGCTCCTCAACGGTGAAGGCAACGGGCGCAGGAATTACATGTTCTATTACAGCGGCAAGGACCTCAAGGCGGTGCGTATGGAAGACCATAAACTGCACATTATCCCCGGTTCCAGGGGAGGCTTGCCCAACTATGAAGTGTACAACATCGCCCGCGACCCGGCCGAAAAGTTCGGCGCGATGTATCACCATCTCTGGGCTGTCGTGCCGTTTCAACGCATGGTTGGTTCGCACATGGGATTAATCCGAAAATATCCGCACAGGAATATAAACTCGGGATTATTTTAAATAATGCAGCCGGCAACCGGTCGACATGAAACCGGAGAATCGCAATTCAGTTGCA
>JAAXHV010000410.1:2107-3222 GCA_012270695.1 Gammaproteobacteria bacterium
CAGGCCTTTACCGGCGACAACCTGGATGAACTGGGCGTGCAAAGCGCGGAAGAGATCATGCTGCATGTGCCCAACGCGGCAATCCTGCCGCAAGGCGGCTCTAAAATGAACTACTATATCCGTGGTGTGGGAACCGCGGATTTCCACTTGAACGTGGTCGGCGCAGTTGGCGTTTACCTTGATGACGTAGCTCTGAACTCCCCTTTCGCGGTGACTTTCAATACCTTCGACATGGAACGGGTGGAGGTGTTGCGCGGCCCCCAGAATACGCTGTTCGGACGCAATACCACGGGTGGCGCGGTGAACTATATCAGCCGTAAACCAAATGTGGATGAGGGGATGAACGGTTATATCGAGGCGGGATACGGCCGGTTTGATCAATTCGACGTGGAGGCAGGAGCGGGTTTTGCGCTCGGTGACAATGCGGCGGCGCGCATTGCCGTTTCCAGCAATATCAGCGATGGCGGTTTTGACAACCTGACCCTGGACAAGGATACCGGCAGTTACCAGCGCCAGGCAATTCGTGGCCAGCTTCGCATACAACCCGACGAAAGCTGGGACCTGTTGTTGAACGTGCACGGCGGCATATCCCGCAGCAACCCGGACCCCTTCAAGAATGTGGGGTTGCATGACCCGGCCAACCGGTTTGCTCCCTGCCCGGTTCCGTATGATGACCTGATTCCCCAGAACAACCCCAACTGTATCGATTCAACGGGTTTTAACCACCAGTACCGGGATTGGGAAGATGTCTATGGTAACCTGGAACATAAAGAGAATGCGGATACTTGGGGCCTCTTTTTCAAAGCGAATTGGGAACTGGATGCATTCACGGTAACCTCGGTAACAGCCTTTGATTCGCTTGAAGTGCAATACAGCGAAGATTCGGATGGCGGCCCGAATACCGGATTTCAGTTCTACCAGGATGGCGATTACGAGCAATGGTCCCAGGAAGTGCGACTGCAGTCCGCCGCCGAGGGGGCCTTGCGCTGGATAGCGGGTTTTTACTGGTTCTTCGAGGAAGGGAAATACGCGACCGTGGTGCGCAGGACTCCGGCAGAATTTGCCCCCGCGGGCCATGGGAGCTTCAATATCGTACCCAACACCCGGGTTTCCCA
>JAAXHV010000411.1 GCA_012270695.1 Gammaproteobacteria bacterium
CGAAACAACTCGGTCTTTTCTGCATGGGATTTGGTCAGGACGCCACAGAGCTTCAGTAGCTCGCCATACTCGAAGTCGGGCGCTCGGAAATCTGCGTGCATCAATCCTGCCACGCTATGCACGTGGCGGCGCCGATTGCCCGGCCCCCGGTCAAACCGCCGGCTCAGGAAGTAAGCATTACCGTTGTCACCCGGGACCAGTTTTGCAGACGCCATATTAATGCCGGCCCGGCGAGCTAATTCTGCATAGACATACTCTATGGCCCCTTCCGCCTTCCTGTCGGGAGTGTGACCGGTAGGAAACTTTGCCAGCCAGTGGACATATCCCGCTGGCAGGTCGCCGGCGCCGGTGATAGCGGTGTCACCATCAAGACCGATGAGAATCTTGGGGCAGGCGCCACCGGATGGCGTTCCGTGAACGGCATGGTGTTCCAGCACGTCCCGAACAGACCCCTGGTACAGGTTGGTTGCCTCGAGGCCGACGGCACCCAGGTCAAGCGCTGCACCGGGAACCGTTTCCAGCCGAGCGCCTTCGTCCGGCTGATACGACAAACCCCCCAGCGCCCGTGTGCCCACGTAGGCAAGCCGTTCAAGCGGCGTGATCATAGCCAGGTCCACCCGGTTCTGCCGGAACACTCTGTCCATGAGGTAAAGACCCCAACCGTCCGGCAAGGAGTCACTGAACACGCCATGCAATCCATTGAAGGGGGTCTGTGGCGCTTCTTGCAAAGACATCGTTCTGTGCAGTTGAAACGGCGAGAGATTGACCCCATACTGCAGGAATTCGGGAGCATACTCGAAATATGCCCGACGGTCGCGATAAGCCAGGCGTCCCGCCGGTACCGGACTGTCAGTATCAAACCCGTGAAACAATACCTGCAGGACGTTCATTTTCGCGCCGCGTTCAACGCAAGCAACTCATCCATGGTAGAGGCCGTCGGTGCTGGAAACAGTGTCTCTGCCGCGGCCAGGTCGCCGTAGATGTCACACAGCATCAACAATTGCCTCAGGGAGATTTCTCCGGTGGACTCAAACCGTCGAATCGTCGACTCGGGTACGCCGCTCCTGAGGCTTGCCTCTCTGCGACTGTGTTTTTTGCTCCTTCGCACCGTTCTCAACGCAGTCGCCAACCTGCCCTGTAATTCGTTCGGGGTGGAAATATTTGATAACATAATGTCTATAAAAAGGAATTCATGCGTTTTTTTGATAAAATAATAGCATATCCTGGCACCCATCAACAATGTACCACCGGCAAACTACGAAACTATGTAGTATGATGATATTCAATGTTCATGCATAGCAGCATTGCTCACACTAACAAGTCTCCGGAAGTCTCGGGGCGCTTCAAAATTTTCGGGGGGAAACACATGTTCAACATCATTAAGATACAGCGGATGCTTAAATCAGTTGTCTTGCCCGCTATGTTTTGCGCATTGCCGTCAGTGCCCTTGTCGGCAAATGTACTTGAAGAAATTATCGTCACTGCCCAGAAAAGAGAACAGTCTAT
>JAAXHV010000412.1:0-623 GCA_012270695.1 Gammaproteobacteria bacterium
GGCTTTGTCGATCTTAACCCGAATTCCAAGATTCCCGCCCTCATTGATCGTAGCGGCGGGGAGCCTGTACGCCTGTTCGAATCGGGCGCTATCCTGCTGTACCTGGCGCAGAAATTCGGCGCGTTGATCCCTGAAGATCCGGTCTTGCGTGCCCAATGCCTGTCCTGGTTATTCTGGCAAATGGGCAGCGCGCCTTATCTCGGCGGCGGCTTCGGTCACTTCTACGCCTACGCGCCGGAGAAGTTCGAATACCCCATCAACCGGTATGCCATGGAAGTAAAACGTCAGCTGGACGTACTCGACCGCCACCTAGCTGGCAATCAGTACTGCTGCGGAGATGAATACACTATCGCCGATATCGCCATCTGGCCCTGGTATGGTGCCCTTGTTCTGAATAAAGTCTATGGCGCTGCCGAGTTTCTCGATGCCGCATCCTACATCCACCTGAACAGGTGGACGCAAGAAATAAGAGAACGGCCTGCCGTCCGGCGCGGCCGCATGGTCAATAGAAGCTGGGGCGAACCCTCGGAGCAGTTACGGGAACGCCATGATGCGGATGACTTTGATAGCCGAACCCAGGATAAGCTTGAACCTGCCGATACTGCCTGATTTCAGGGGCAGGA
>JAAXHV010000412.1:635-8232 GCA_012270695.1 Gammaproteobacteria bacterium
CCGTCATTTTCCAACCGACAAACAGTGCAATGAACAGGCCGCCTGCAGGTAACATCATATTGATTGAAATAGCCTCAATCGCTTGAAAAACGGTCATTCCGTCGAAGTACCCGATAAAACCCAACGGATGGAAATCCTCCCAGATGTTAAAGGAAAAGACTGTCGCCAGTCCTAGCAGCCAGATCAAAACCCCGATTGACAACGTACACAGGGAGCGCCGCAGTCCGGTCTTCTCCATGGTATAAACCACAATGGACTCGACAATGGCGATTACCGACGTCATGGCCGCGACAACCATGAGCAGCATAAATAAGATCCCCAGAAAAGTTCCTCCGGTAATCCTGGAAAATGCCAATGGCAGGGTGAGAAATACCAAGCCGGGGCCTGCTGCGGGTTCGAGCCCGTTCATGAATACAATCGGGAAAACCGCCAGACCCGCTGTCAGCGCCACAACCGTGTCCAGGCCGACGATGATCAGCGAAGATCTGGGGATTGAGACATGGGCCGGGAGATAAGCTCCATAAACAGCAATCGCACAAGCGCCTGCCCCTACGGTAAAGAATGCCTGTCCGATCGCGCTTAATATGACCGGACCCGTTATTTTTGAGAAATCTATTGTAAACAGAAACCTGGCTCCATCCATGAAGCCGCCGGTGTAAACGGCGAATACGATCATGGACATGAGGATCAGGAAGATGAGAGGCGTGAACAGTTTAAACGCCTTCTCCACGCCTCGCCGGATACCAAGGGCGACTATAAACAGCGACACCGCGAGGAATATCGAATGCCAGGTGATAAGCGTGGCTGGATTGCTTAAATGCCCTGCGAAAATTGCCTGCACCATGTCGGGAGTGGCAACGGAGAACTCCCCCCTGGCCATTTTCACAACATAGGCCGGCGCCCAGCCTGCAATAACGCTGTAAAAACTCACTACCAGGACCGCAAGGATGATGCCATTCCAGCCAATTAAACACCAGGCAGGTGTCACTTTCATTTCCCTTGCAATACTGATAAGCGATGCGATGGGGCTCTTTCTACCCCTTCTGCCGATTAACAACTCGGACATGTGGATGGGAATCGTAATGAGGAAAATACTTATAAGGTAGATCATTACAAACGCGCCACCGCCATTGGCCCCGGCTGCGTAGGGGAAACGCCAGATGTTTGCCAGACCTACTGCCGAACCAACCGCTGCAAGGATAAATATCATGCGGGAGGACCATGTTTCATGGACCGGGCTGGTTTGCATAACTCAATGATACTGGTTATAACGGGACGGAGATTGGGCCCAGGATTGCCTGACTGTTAATCAAATCAACGCGTTTGGCTGCAATTTTCAGTTCACCGTTATCTGCGCGAAGGACGTGCTCACAGCTTCCTGCATAAACGATTTGATTGTCTTTCCTGTATTCCGCTACCTGTAGTGCTGAGGAGACACGGTATTCCTGTTTTTCGTCATCCAGGTCTTCCACGAGCACATTTGAAATGCAATGGACGGTGCGGGAGGGGATGGCCTGGGCATGATTCTTCGGATGTTTGAGCCAGTGCACCCGCACTCTCAACATATCGACGTCATCGTAAATGATGGACAATTCCTTATCCGGTCGGGATTGTTCAGGCCTCAGCGGAATCCAGTAATAAGCATCTTCCGTAAACAATGCAAACCAGTCATCGAACTGTTTCCTGTCAAGCAGTCTTGCCTCGGTATATAAAAACGCCTCAATGACCTGTTTGTCGTTCACTGGCTGATTGATGGTATCGGTTAATCAGAAGCAAGACAGGCCGACATGTATTCACGCCACGCGGTGAACTGGCTGCGCATGGGCAACTCAGAAAAACCCTCACCCGTAATCGCATCCTGATCATCAGCCATATCATGCATAAGACCGTTGGCAAACAATACCCAGTCACCCGCGGAACTCATCAATCCTTCCTGTATATTGGCCAGTGTAGCCAGGTCGTCCTGCAGTATGATGGATGCCGATGAGTTCGTTGCGTTGGCGAACTTTACCGCAACCTGGTCATATTCCTGTGGAGCGCCTTTCAACCGGAACACGTAAACCGACACTTCCGTACGGTCAACGGCGACGGGTCGAAGCACCTTCATTGTCTGAAATACAGACTGCAACATTATCTGCGGATAAATAATATTAAAGTGCCGGGGTTCGTTCAGTATGGATTCAGTCTTGCCGACACCGTAATTTTCTACCATTGCAGTTTCATAATTCTTTTCCGCTTCCGGGCTTACCTTGGTCTTGATTGGTATGGCAGCCAGGTAGCTGTGACCATGTCGGAAAGCTCTCAGCCTGGATTTACCCAACATGCCTGCTGCCTGGTTATTACCCGACATGACATCCTCTGCTCGCATGCTGAATTCCTCCACGCGTCCCTTTTTACCTGCTTCATTGGATGCTGCATGAATAAAGGGTGGGTGAGCCGCATCCGAAATATTTTCCAGTAACAGTTTCCAGTTGCCGGGAAATACATGTCTGTGAATGCCGGAAATGAGTTCCACAGCGCCTTCGGGCGAGCGATCTACCAGGTTATCGATAGCGGACAGCATCGGTCCTAGCGCTTGTTCCAACCCCGGTCCGCCCTTGCTCAGGTTGATAAAAATAAATCCCCGGTAATTTACCATTCGTGGTACGGCCCTCACGTTCAAACCAGATTCGGCTCCAGTGGTATTACCATAATCACCATGCAGCGACGAACTGATAAAACGCCCGTCCGTATCAAACACCCAGCCGTGATAGGGGCAGCGAAACGGCCGCGCATTGCCGCTTGCAGCTTCACAGATTTTTGCTCCGCGATGAGGGCAGCGGTTAAACAGCACCTTGATATCATCGCCATGCCTGACCACGATGAGTGTCTGTCCGGCAAGCTGTGTGGTAATGAAGTCTCCCCGGTCGGGGACCTGGCTTTCGTGTCCTGCGAACAGCCATGAACGGTTGAATATCCGTTCCCTCTCCAGTTCAAAGACTGCCGGGTCGATATAGACCCGGCGATGAACGCGATCTTTCCGGACTAAATCGGCAAGGTTATCAGTGGCAGGCTGTTTCATTATTCCCTGATTATATGAAAGAATGCTCAGGTAGGTCTAACCGGGATTTCTCATCAGGTGATGCGAGGATGGCAACAAGTCACCTGATAAGAAATCCGGGTTTACCGTCTCAGATGAAGTAAATATGATTATCGGGAAATGTCAACGGTTACTTGATCGCCTGTCACTGGTATGCGACTGGATAGGGAAGGTCAATGCCTGGTTGTTGATTCCCATGTCCCTGGCAGTGATCGCTGCTGTTGTTTTCAGCCAATTCAATCTCAGCCGGCTGTTACAGTGGGAAACGGACCTGCCGCTACTGGGCCGGCAACTGACGGTCATCAGTGTGGTGGAGTTGCAATGGCACCTGTTCGGCATATTTGTCCTGATCGGGGGTAGCTGGGTCCTGCAACATGACAGGCACATCCGGGTTGACCTGCTCTATGTCCGCTTTTCACCGCTATGGCGGAACATCGTGAATCTCATTGGCGACCTTGCCTTTTTACTGCCATTCTGCGCCGTCATTTTCTGGTTCTCCCTGGCGATGGTACAACGTTCGTACCTGGCAGGAGAAGGTTCGGATTACGATGCGCTGATGGATCGTTACCTGATTAAATCTATCCTGCCGATAGCGTTTAGTTTTTTATTTATCAATGGATTATTACGTATAGTTTACACAACACTTGAAATAATTCAGATTGCGAGCCGGGGGGATGATAAAGGAGTGAAAACGGAGTAACCATGCCGGAATACATCTTGCCGGCGTCCATGGTCATCAGCCTCCTGGCCGGAATCTTTTCCGGCTATCGGGTTGCGTTTCTCTTGGGCGGCCTGGGTGTCCTGTTCAGTTATATCGGGAATATTCCGTTTCGTTTTCTGGGAGTGGTGGTATCGCGCATCTATTCCAACGTGGTGGAAAACTGGCTGCTTATCGCGATCCCGCTGTTTATTTATATGGGCCTGATGCTGGAGCGTTCCGGACTGGCAAGCAATTTGCTGGAGTCGCTTGAGCGTCTGTTCGGTCGGGTGCGAGGGGGCCTGGCTGTCTCGGTGGCGGCCCTGGGTATCATTATGGCTGCCAGTACCGGTATTATCGGCGCCTCGGTGGTTATGCTCGGGGTACTGGGTTTACCCCTGATGCTGAAAAAGCAATACGACCCGCATCTGGCGACCGGAACAGTGATTGCTTCCAGTACCCTGGGGATCCTGATACCGCCCAGCATCATGCTGGTACTGGTTGGCGATATATTGCAGCTATCGGTAGGCGACCTGTTTCTCGCCGCTATTTTCCCCGGACTGATCCTGGGCGGACTGTATATCCTTTATATTCTGGTAGTTGGTTACCTCTATCCGGAGAGGGCGCCTGCCGCGCCCGTCGATGACGGTGTCCGGGGTCTTACCCTGTTTTTCCAACTGTTGCGGGACTTGTTTGCGCCGGTATTCCTGATCCTGGCAGTCCTGGGTACCATCGCCCTGGGTATCGCTACGCCGACGGAAGCTGCGGGCCTGGGCGCCCTGGGAATCACCTTGCTGGCCGTGTTCACCGGCCGGTTCAGGTTTCAGGATCTCAGGGAAGCGGTCTTCGAAACTTCAAAGATCACTTCCCTCATTGTCTTTGTGCTGATAGGCGCAACCTGTTTCAGCGTCGTTTTCAAACGCCTGGGTGGCGAGCGCATGATCGAGGAGGCCGTGTTTCACCTGGCGCTTGGGCCTTATGGCACGCTTACGCTCCTCATGCTGACAATATTCATCCTCGGCTTTTTCCTGGAATGGCTGGAAATCAGTTTTATCGTCTTACCCCTGTTCGCTCCCATAGTGGCGGGACTGGATTTCGGTCTCGGACTGACCAGTACCGAGATATTGCTCTGGTTCGCGATACTTGTGGCGATTAACCTCCAGACTTCATTCTTAACGCCGCCGTTCGGCTATGCCTTGTTCTTTTTAAAAAGTGTTGCGCCTGCCGGGATAACGTTACCTGTTATTTATCGCAGTATTATTCCTTTTGTCGTGCTTCAGCTGATCGGATTAGCCATTGCGGTATTATTTCCACAGGTGATGCTGTGGCTGCCTGGACAAGTTCTTGGAAATTGAATATTGTCTAGCAGAGTTGATTTCCGGAGGGTATGACTATGGCAGGCACCGGCATTGATATCCCCGGCTATGAAGGCCGCGCGGTCCGGGTTGATCAGGGGTCTGTTTTCCGGGTGCTCGACGTGGAAGGCTGCCAGATTGCCGATATGTTTATTCTGTCCAATGACAATCCGCATGAGTACTTCAGTCCGGCCTTGACGCGCCAGGTCATCTTCCGGCTGACGCCCAAACCGGGCAACATCCTGTACAGCAATCGCCGCCGGCCCATGCTCACCTTCCTGGAGGATACATCTCCCGGCCGGCACGATATGGCCTTTGCACCCTGTGACCCGGGTTTTTATGTTGACCTTGGGGCGGATGCCTCGCATCCCAACTGCCGTGATAATTTTTACCGGGCCATCAAGGAACTGGGCATCAGTATGGAGCCGCCGCCGGACCCCTTCAACCTGTTCCAGAATACGGTGCCGAAAGCCGACGGTGATTTCGCAGTCGGGCAGACCCTCAGCAAGGCCGGTGACTATGTTGAGTTCAGGGCTGAAATGGACGTGATAGTCGTGGTAACAGCCTGTTCAGCGGACTTGCCGTTTGACGGCATCGAACCCATCGGTGGAAAGTCCACCCCATTGCGCATCCAGGTTGTTTAGCCCGGATTTCTCACAAATTTTCGGATGCAGACCAGCGACCCCATCCGACACGTTATCGGTACTTGCTCCGCCCAGGTACTGGCAATCACAGGAGCCATCCTGTCTCCACTGATTGTAGGTGGCCTGATCACCGGACTGACTATCGGGGAAGTTGAAGCAGGCGCTCTGGTAACCCTCGAACTGCTGGTCATGGGCATCACCAGCATCCTGATGGCGCCCATCAGCGTCAGGATACCGTATCGGCTCCTGGCGCTTGCAGGAGGCATCATGCTGCTTGTGGGGCATGCCTGCTCTGCAACGGTAGCGGGTCTGGATGAACTGTATAGGTGGCGGGTACTGGCAGGGGTGGGCTGTGGTTGCCTGGCGGCGACGGTCAATGCCGCGATTGCCCAGGCGCGCGCACCGGACCTGTTATACGGTCTGTCCTGGGCTGCAGCCTATATCTTCACCTCCGTCATGGCTATCATGATTACAGAGAGCAACGACCTGGTCACCCATGACATTGTGTATGGCTCCCTGGCCGTCACGCTGTTGATTTTCCTGCCTTTGCTCTGGTTCGTACCGGAGCATGGCAGTGCGTCGTCAGCCTCGCTCTCGTTACCCGCGGGGAGTGTCGGCGTCGGTTGTATCCTGATGGTCGGCATCATGGTCATCGGTATCAGCATGATGGCGTATTACGCTTTTCTGGAACGTCTGGCAGTACAGATCGGCGCCGCTCCGGCTGAAACCGGCCGCATCGTTGCAGGGGCGCAGGTTGCCGGCATCATCGGTGGGCTGCTTGCCGCGCCGGTAGCCGGTAGGTTCGGTCTGGTGGCCGGACTGTGCGCAGTCTCGATTTTGCATGCCGTGACGATTACGCTGGCCATCTGGACAGACTCAGTTCTCGCGCTGGGAATAATCGCCTTTTTTGAGGCCGTGCTATTCATTATAATGATACCTTTGATGCTGACCCTGGCGGCAGGCATCGATGCTAAAGGCCGTTGGGCGGCCATTGCCGGTGGGGTATTCGTGCTCAGCACCGCGCTTGGTCCTGTTTTTGGTGCGTTTCTCATAGAAAAGACGGGATATGATGCAATTGCCTGGATACAATGGCCTGCGGTGCTGTTGGCTGTCAGTATCTTTATCAGGGTAAACCCCGGCAGCACCAGGCAGCGCTGAGCACATCAGGAGAACTGGCGCCTCTGACTTAACCAGGTGTGTATTGACAGGGCAAACGACGTTTACGGGAGAGTAATATGGATCAACAAAAACTTGCAGCGCTTCGCAGTAAGTACCGAGACCTGCCTTATCATCAGGTAGACGACCCCGAGCACGCAAAAGCCCTGCTCAGCGCCACTGATATGCTGACCGGTATTGCCACCTTATGTGATGCCGCTTACAAGGAGGATCTGGACGGGCTGGATATTGCCCTGATCGGCGTGCCTTTTGACGCCGGCGTGGTGCACCGGACCGGGGCGCGTTTCGGACCGCGCTCGATCCGAAACATCTCCATGGTCGTGGGTCCGTTCAACCACCAGACCAGGGTCAACCCTTTTGCCCTGTGCACGATCGCTGACATCGGTGACGTGCCCTTGCACGGTTTCAGCCTTGATGAGGGGATACGCACCATAGAGCAGTATTACCACAAGGTCATGGATGCCGGTGTGATCCCGGTATCGGCAGGGGGGGATCACTCCGTGACATATCCGATCATGAAGGCGGTGGGTCGGGATGAACCGCTGGGCATGATCCACGTAGACGCCCACTGCGACACCATGGGGGCGCTTGAGGATCACAAATTCCATCACGGCGGCCCGTTCCGCCATGCCGTGCTGGACGGGGT
>JAAXHV010000413.1:0-204 GCA_012270695.1 Gammaproteobacteria bacterium
GCGGGTGCTGGGCTGGCTGGAGCAGTGGCTGCAGACGGAGTGGCCGGATTTGAACGTGTACCTGACCTCCGTGACGGAACGCTGGTCCACCATCGTCCTGGCGGGACCCGACAGCAGGACGTTGTTGCAAGGTATGGAAACCGACATCAGTTTCAGCCGGGAGGACTTCCCCTTCATGGCGGTCCGATCCGGGTCGCTGGCGGG
>JAAXHV010000413.1:344-3413 GCA_012270695.1 Gammaproteobacteria bacterium
AAAGGACAAGGACTACCTGGGCAGGCGTTCCCTGGCCCGGCCCGACTGCCAAAGGCCGGATCGCAAACAACTGGTCGGCCTGTTGCTTCAGGACGGTGGGGAGGCATCCCATAGCTCGTCATTCCGGCGAAAGCCGGAATCCAGTCATAATAAACACCTTTTGGAGATCCTGCCTGAAGGGACGCAGCTTGTAGAACGTCCCGGCGGAGCACCCCCGGTGCCAAAACTCGGCCACGTCACCTCCAGTTACCACAGCGCCTGCCTGGGCCATCCGATAGCCCTGGCGCTGGTCAGCGCCGGGCGTGCCCGCAAAGGCGATGTCATCCATGCCGCGTTGCGCGACGGGCGCCACGTCCCGGTCAAAGTCGTCTCCCCCGTATTCTATGACCCGAAAGGAGAGCGGCAACGTGCCTGATGCAGCGCAAAGACAGCATGCGCTGGTTTCTTTCCTTAATGAGAACAGTGCGTCCGGCCCGGATAATGCCGCTGTGCGCTTGGAAGTACGTCCCAATTACGGTTACCTGAACCTGCGCGGAGACCCTGGCGATGAGCAGTTCCTGCAAACAGTGCAGGCAAGGATCGGACAGCCTCTGCCCATCCTTGCCAATACATTTACGGTAGGAGAGCACGCAATATTCTGGCTGGGGCCGGATGAGTGGTTGCTGGCTACCGGACTTGGGAGAGAAAAAGAAACAGCCGGGCAACTGGAAAAAACCCTGTCAGGGCAAAGTCACTCCCTGGTCGATGTGACCGGCGGTCAGATCTTACTCCGCCTTAGCGGTAATCGCGTCCGCGAGGCGCTGGCTAAAGGCTGCACCCTGGATCTACATCCACGCGCCTTCAAGGTAGGGCAGTGCGCACAGACCACCCTGGCAAAGACATCCATGCTCATCGCCCTGATCGACGATAAGCCGACCTTCGACATCATCGTCCGCCGCAGCTTCGCCGAGTACGCGGCCTGTTGGCTGCGCCACAGCGGCTGAAGTATTAACCCGCATTTCTCCAAGCCGCTTGTTGAGAAATCCGGGTTAAAGGGTGGCCAAACGTCAAATATCAGGAAGCACTTTTTCCAGGTGTCGGATTAATTCAGGGATATCACTAACGACAGTTTTATAAAGTAACTCATGATCAATCTGCCCATATTCATGGGCGAGGATATTACGCTGTCCGATGATTTCACGCCAGGGAATATCGGGTGTCGCTTCCTGACCATTGGCTGACACATGGCGGGCAGCCTCGCCAATGATTTCCACTATCCTTTCAGCCGCTCTCAGCAAAACACGATTTTCAATAAAAGCTGCAAGGTCGTAATGTTCCATCATTTCAACGGCTTCTTTGGCTGCTTGCAGCATGTCCCATAGATAGGCAGCATCCTTGTCTTCAAGCGGCATACAATAACTCCATGTCTTTTTCTATCTCACGACGACGGTAGGGGTTGTTTAATATTGCTGGTGTTGCGATATCCACTTTACGACCGTCAAACAGGGAACTGAAGGCATTATTGATTGCTGTCATGCCTCCCAGGGAAGGCGCCATGCCTTGCTCAAACTCAACCAGTAAATCGATATCACTTGAAGGAGTTAACTCTCCACGAGCTGCAGAGCCAAACAATGCCAGTTGTTTGATATGGTGACGCCGGGCCAATTCTGCCAATATGGCGCGGGGAATCGGCGCAAGTCCGCCAGATAATATAATGTCATCTGAGTTCACAGCTGGATATGAACCTTCAGAGTCGGCAAGCGCTCCATGAATATCCCGGCTCGACCGATAGTTCCTTGGTCGAATAATCACCTCAAGTTCCAGTGCTTCCAGCGCTTTCAATACTTTACCGATCTCGGCTGTTTCTTTTCCCCGTTCAAACTCCGATAAAAATCGTATGCCAAGACCGGCGAACCCACCAGCTGTCTTAAGCGTTAATCCACGGCCTTTTCTATGCCTGCGAACCAGGTTCCCCAGGTCTTCCGTACTTCGGATCCGCCCATATTGAATAGGTTTATCTGTCATATTTTTAACCATCTTTATCCCGTTAAGGATAAATATAATGTAATAAACTGATATGTCAATAAATAACATCCTGTACGGTATGAAATAATATGAAGAAAAAGATGGTGTTGTTCATCCGGGTTCGAACAGGGATGAGAGGTGTAATTACTTCTTGTAAGCCCGTGCGACTGCTCCAGTAAAGGCTGCTTGCGCCTTGGTCCCAAGTAACGTCATATTCTTTGCATACTCCTCCCTTCAGGCTCATTTCATATTGGAAAATACTCCCTGAATCTCCTCAGGCGCCAACGGGTCGCCCTGGTCGGTTTCGTCCATGGCTTCCGTCACGATGACTTGGGAGGTCTGCATCATGACAGCCATGCCGTGGGATTGCTCCTCCGCGGTGATCGGCGCCCGCATCGACATGCGGTACAGGGTGAATACGGCCATGAACAGGTACACCAGCGCCACGAAATAATACAGCCCGCCGGGACCGAAGATCTTCATGACCTGGCTGCTGAGTATGGGGCCGGACAACCCGCCGGTGCCGTTGATGAAAATAATGCTGCCGCTGGCGGACAGGATCTGTTCGCCGCGTACATGGTCATTGATATGTGACATGGACACGGAGTAAAAACACATGGCCGCGCCGCCAACCAGGAACAGCAGGCAGGACAGGAACCACATGCTGTCCAGGCTGGCGGCGAGCGGCACGAACAGGGCTGCTCCGGCAGCCATGACCGACAACAACAGTAAGGTGTAGCGGCGTTCCTGGAGGTCCGACAACCTGCCTACTGGCAACAGCAGCACCAGTCCGCCAAAGGTCAGGATGCCTACCAGGTAGGCGCTTTCGGTATCGGAAAAACCGCTCTGCGCACCGAACACTGCGGTCAGCCACATCACCGCGCTGAAGCTCAGTCCCTGCACGAACACACCCATGGTCCCCAGGGGAGAGAGCCTGATCAACCTGTACAGTTGCAGGTGTTCGGTATACGCCATCGCAGGCGCGGAGATATTGCTCAGCAACATGGGCACGATAGCGACGGACAGCACCACGGAGGCGAGGATAAACAACTCGAAACCCATGGG
>JAAXHV010000414.1 GCA_012270695.1 Gammaproteobacteria bacterium
CGGGCATGGACGGTGGCGGCAAAATCGCTCAGACCGGTGAGGCGCAGACCGTTTTTATTGATGGCGTTCACGTGCTCGCGGGCAAGGTCAAACGCCCATACCTCGACGTCGTCCAGCCTGGCCAGGTGGGCGCCGTACAACCCACCGATAGCGCCGCAGCCGATGATACATACTTTCATTGAAAAACCCTCCTGACTGCCCTATCCACACCATGTTATGCCATGGAGAGCAATGAGTTTATTATTCCTCGAAATACGGATATTGAGCAGGAGCTACACCAACTTTATTGGCCATTTTCGAGTACTGAACATCATCCGCGGTCATCTCCCTGATACTTTCAATCCTGGCTTCATGGATAAGCATATCTCCATAGTCAAATAAATATAAGAATACTTGCCCTGTTGACAGACTTAAATCTCGAAGCTCTGTCGCCGCTGCAGATTTGGCCGGTTTTTCATAATCAAAATCGGATGTAATGTAGTCGCCATCGGGTGTGCCTGAATATTCTGTTTCACGATCATATAACTTGTTTGACATATAAAACGAGTATAAATGATCATTATCCCAATCAAATGCCTTTTGAATGATCCAGTGGAGATCAAATAGGGTCTCTCTTCCTGGTATCTCGACTGTCCTGGATATTTCATGAGAGAATTCTTCACAGCGCATATGAAGTAGCTCAACCTTTATTCTATAAATTTCATCCGGTTGCTTGATAATTTATCGAACTTCTTCTATGGAGTTTGCCTGCGAAGCCGCGCGCGTGACTTCATGATCTCTCTCCGAGTCAAGATAGCAGCACTTTTTATATTTTTTACCGCTTCCGCATGGACAGGGTTCATTACGTTTGATCTTTACCATGGCTAAATGACTTAACTACGTTCAATCCGAACCTCAGCTATGGTAAGAAGCCGGATTCATGTGCTTTGACCAGCCGGTACAAAGTCTCATGGTACGGCGCCGGGATGCCTGCTTTCTGCGCCTCGCGTACAATGGAACCGGTGATCCAGTCTATTTCCGTCAGGCGCCGGTTACGCACGTCATCCAGCATGGAGGGAATGTGGGCATAGTCCTCGCCGCTGGTCGTACCCTGGTTGACCGCTCTGACGTTCATCACCCACGGGTCGTCCGCCAACGTGACGCCGCGGGCTTCGGCGATACGCTTGGCCTCATCCATCATGGCGTAAACCAGGTGGCCCAGGTCTTCCAGGTTGTCCTGGACGGCAAAAGCCTTGACGTGGGGCAGGTCCGTGAGCGCCGAGATACTGTTTACCGCCGAGTTGAAGATGAGCTTGGACCACTGGTGCGGCAACAGGTCCTCGTATGCCTCCGCTTTCAGGCCGGAGCGGTTGATAAGCTCCGCAACTATGCATACGTATTCATAGGTCGCGCTGCCTTCCGCCCAGGGACCCATCCAGGTGGCCGTGTCCAGTTCGTATTCCACGTGCGTGTCCGTGTGGCGGGTACCGCTCATGAACGTCACTCCGGATATGATCGGCCAGTCGCCAAAACGACTTACCATTTCCTCACAACCCAGACCGTTCTGTATCATCAGCACGTGGGCGCCGGGGAAATGACCCTCAATCATCCTGGCACAGTCCTCGACGGCAAGGGCCTTGGAGGCGATGATCACCAGGTCAACGTCGCCCAGGTCCGCCGCTTCCGTCGAGGCGCGCACATTTGCGTGCAGTTCGGACTTGCCGCTGACCCGCAGGCCCTCGGTATTGAGGTCCTTTGCGTGCTCTTTCCGGCGCGTCAGCACCGCCATGTCCACGATCGTGCCCAGGTGCCCCACCAGCAGGCTGCCGATGGCACCGGCGGCGACGACGCATACCCTGTCAATATTTTTCATGGTTTACACCACAGAGCACACAGAGCGCACAGAGACCTTTTGGCAAGCGCGTAAGTTGCGCTGTAATCGCCAACCTGCCTGTTATTCACCCTGGTGTTTCTCTGTGTGCTCTGTGTGCTCCGTGGTAAAAATCTTATTGTACGACTCGAGCGACGATGTTTTTGAATTCTTCGTCCGTTACCAGGCGAGCATTTTTCGTGCCGAGTTCCTTGACTCCCGCCAACACGCCGGCGCGCTTGTCCTCGGGTATGTCGAGTCCCAGTTCCTCGCCCTTGAGCTT
>JAAXHV010000415.1 GCA_012270695.1 Gammaproteobacteria bacterium
GTGGCGCCGTCCAGGAGGGTGAGGCGATAACAGTCGATTTGCCGGTCGGCGCCGGCGCCTTCACGGATAATATCCAGTGTATGATGCAATTCATTTTCGCAGCCCAGCGCCTGGGCATCAGCGCTGAGGTCATCCACAAGTCGGGCCACGTTGTCAGCAATGTCGATGCGACCGCCATTCATAGTATCCCCGAGAAAAGCAAGCACGCCGTAACGCTGCGCCAGCCAGACGTTTTCGGCGATGATCTCGGTGGGGGGTTCAGGCGGAAGCCTGCCTTCTATTGCCTGCCTCAACAACCAGCGTACCAATGAAGCATACATTGCCACTATACTCAGTGTGTCTTCCAGTCGTGGACAAACATCACAGATACGCATTTCGATCGTCGGATAAGCATGAGACGGGCGGATATCCCACCACAGTTCACTGCCGTCTCCGATAAATTCCAGACGCTGATAATCCTGCACCAATCGGTCAAATTCTGCGCATGAGTACAGCTCCCTGGGCAGGCTGGTTCGGGGCAGTGCGCCCAGGAGATTGAGGCGGCCGCACTTGAAGCCGGTTTCCCGGCCGCCACTGAAAGGAGACGAGGCGGACAGAGCATTCAATATCGGCAGGTAGCGCCTTAGCGCGGTCATTACCCGAATGCGTAACTCCGGATCGCCGAAGCCGGCATGAATGTGCAGGCCCCCTACCAGCAGACGCCTGACACTTTCCTGGTATGTGTTCGCAAAGCTTTCATAGCGATCATTCGGTGTGGGTAATTGCTCATCCCAGGCGGCGAAAGGGTGGGTTGATGACGCCAATACTGCAGCGCCGAATTGCCTGGCGCCGTCAATTATCACCCGCCTGGTTTCCATCAGCGCGGTTCGTACCTCGCTCACCGAAGAGCAGACACGTGTACTGATCTCAATCTGGGAACGCAGGAATTCATGTACCACTTTATGGGAGCCCTGCTTCGCCTTGCAAACCTCAAAGATCTGCGGGTCCGGGTCTGCCAGCAAATCCCTGGATTCCGGGTCCACCAGAAAAAATTCTTCTTCCACCCCGAGGGTAACGGACAGGTCTTCAACGCAGTTGTTC
>JAAXHV010000416.1 GCA_012270695.1 Gammaproteobacteria bacterium
GTACATGTAGGCCGTGTAATCGGACACTCTGGCGGCCTGTTGCATATTGTGGGTCACTATTACAATAGTATAGTTGGCTTTGAGTTCATAAATCAGTTCTTCAACTTTCAGGGTGGATATGGGGTCCAGGGCGGAACAGGGTTCGTCCAGTAACAGAATTTCGGGCTCTATGGCAATAGCCCGCGCAATAACCAGGCGCTGGGCCTGGCCGCCGGATAGCCCTAAGGCATTATCATCCAGTCTGTCCTTGACCTCATCCCACAGAGCCGCGTCCTTCAGGGACTTCTCCACCACGGCATCCAGTGTCTGCCGTCTGTTGATGCCCTGGATTCTGAGACCGTAGGCCACGTTCTCATAGATGGATTTCGGGAAGGGGTTGGGCTTCTGGAAAACCATGCCCACTTTTCTTCTGAGTTCAGCCACGTTCACCGATTTGGCAACGATATCCTCACCGCCAATCCTGATCTCACCGCTTGTATGAACACCGTCGATAAGGTCGTTCATGCGATTAAAACTGCGCAGCAAGGTTGACTTGCCGCAACCACTGGGCCCGATGAAAGCTGTGGCCTTCCTCTCGGGTATCACCAGGGTAATGTCCTTCAGGGCCTGTTTTTCACCGTAGTGCAGGTTAAAGCCGTTGACGTTTATACAGGGAGTTTCGTCTGCAAGAGACAACTTTCCCATCTGCCCGGTCAGGGTACTTATGTTCACGGCATGAGTGCCCGGACCTGTTCTGCCTGTGTCAGGTTGATCGTTCACGTTTTCTCTTATCCGGTCAGTGCTGCTCGGCTGCTCGATACTTCTCCCGCAACCTGTTACGAATTTTAATCGCGGTGAGGTTCAAAAATATAATAATCAGGATCAACAGAAACGCAGTGGCGTAAACCAGCGGCCTGGCCGCCTCCACGTTCGGGCTCTGGAATCCCACGTCATAGATGTGAAACCCCAGGTGCATGAACTTCCTGTCCAGGTGCAGGAACGGGAAGTTTCCGTCCAGCGGCATGGACGGGGCCAGCTTGACCACGCCGACGAGCATCAGCGGCGCGACTTCGCCGGCGGCCCGGGCAATGGCCAGGATCAGGCCGGTCATCATCGCTGAAGCAGTCATAGGCAGCACTGTGCGCCACAGCGTCTCTGCCTTGGTGGCGCCTAAAGCCAGGCTGCCCTCGCGGATTGCCCGCGGCACCCGCGCCAACCCTTCTTCCGTGGAAACGATGACAACCGGCACCGTCAATATGGCCATGGTCAATGACGCCCACATGATGCCCGGGGTGCCGAAAGTGGGCGCGGGCAGGGACTCGGGGAAAAACAATTGGTCGATTGTGCCGCCGAGAAAATAAACGAAGAACCCCAGTCCGAACACGCCGTAAACGACCGAGGGCACGCCGGCCAGGTTATTGACGGCAATGCGTATCAGCCGGGTCAACGGCCCCTGCCGTGCATATTCTCTCAGGTAAACCGCTGCGACAACGCCAAAAGGCGTTACCAGCAC
>JAAXHV010000417.1:0-1342 GCA_012270695.1 Gammaproteobacteria bacterium
CGCATCGCCTACCTGTTACGAGTACGGCGTGAGAATCCCCGCGGCATCCTGGCCTTGGCTTATAACCGGCATGCGGCAGTCGAGATCCGCCGCCGGCTTGCGGACCTGGTAGGCGCTGATGCCCGGGGCGTGATCGTACTGACCTGCCACGGTCTGGCAATGCGCTTGGTCGGCGCCAGTTTCAGTGAGCGTATTGAGAGACCTGAGGCTGATGACTTTCGTGCTCTTCTGCGAAACGCGACAGCCCTGCTGCGCGGGGATGGGCTACTGTCGGAGGATGCGGACGAACAACGGGAACGGCTGCTTGCCGGGTTCCGTTGGATCCTGGTGGATGAATACCAGGACATCGGCCGGGAAGAGTATGATTTGATCTCAGCCCTGGCCGGGCGAACCCTGGCCGAGGAAGACGACAAGCTTACCCTTTTCGCCGTCGGTGACGACGACCAGAATATCTATGCCTTCAAGGACGCGTCGGTGGAGTTCATCCGCCGTTTCGAGTCGGACTACAAGGCCAAGCCCGTCTTTCTCATTGATAACTATCGTTCTACCGCCCACATTATTGCCGCAGCCAATGCGTTAATCGAACCTGCGCGCCAGAGAATGAAAACGGGACACCCCATCAGGATCAACCGGGCGCGTGCAAAACAGCCTTGTGGCGGCGACTGGGACAGGAAGGACCCGGTCGCTGAGGGGAGGGCACAGATTCTGCCGGCAGGGACAAACCCGATCTCCCAGGCGCAGGCGGTAATGCTCGAGTTGCAACGCCTGTCCGCACTTGACCCGGACTGGAACTGGTCAAGCTGTGCGGTGATTGCCCGTGAATGGAAATACCTGGACCCGGTACGCGCGTTCTGCGAACTCCATAGTATCCCCGTGCAAATGGGGAACGAAGATCTCCCGGGTTTCTGGCGCCTGCGGGAAACCCAGGCGTTATTGCGTTGGCTACGCGAGCATAGTTTGATTAAAAGTTCGGAATTGGGCGACTGGCTTGACGCAAGAGGGGGTCCCTGGGTCGAACTGTTGCGGGAAGCGGTGGATGAATACGCACTGGAAACCGGTGGCGCGGAGGCGCCGGTGGTACACTTTATCGAGTGGCTGGCCGAGTGGGGGCGGGAAGTGCGCCGTCGTCAGACCGGGCTCCTGTTACTATCCGCGCATAGAGCCAAGGGCCTGGAGTTCGACCACGTAGTAGTCCTGGATGGCGCTTGGGATAAGAAGAATAGAAACGAGGATAAGGACGCGCCACGCAGGCTGTATTACGTCGCCATGACTCGGGCGCGCCAGACACTCACATTAGCGCGCTTTTCGGGAGATCGCACAGCTGATGCCGTGTTCAACGGCA
>JAAXHV010000417.1:1388-3040 GCA_012270695.1 Gammaproteobacteria bacterium
CGGCAGCTCAGCTTGAACGAGGTTGACCTGGGTTTTGCGGGCCGTTATCACGAGCGCCATCGGTTGCATAGCGCCATTGCCGCGCTGAGCCCCGGCGACCTGTTGAAAGTACGGGTAACTGAAACGCAACGCTGGGAACTGCTCGACCAAGATGGGAACGTGGTAGGGCGCCTTGCCGGCGGCTTCACTCCCCCGGATGGAATGCGTTGTCTGTCTGTGACGGTGCTGGCTGTGGTGACCCGGACTCGCGAGCTTACAGAACCGCAGTACCAGGACAGCGTGAAATGCGACACCTGGGAGGTGGTAGTGCCGGAACTGGTATTCGGTCTGCTGTAATGTGGCAGAAATCAGGTATACTTAACGGCTGTTTCACAATCACTAACCCACATTTCCCCAATGAATGCGAAGACAAATGTCAGGACAGACGATTTGCACGAGATATGCGGACTAAATGTGGTTGCTTCAACATGCCCGGGTATAAATAAATGTTCAAGGTAAAGATAGCAAGCAGCGGTGAGGTGATCANNGGCATCTGCGGTACCTGCCTGACCGGCGTGCTGGAAGGAGAGCCGGAACACAATGACGTGTTTCAAACCGACGAAGAGAAAGCGGCCAACGACCAGATGACCCTCTGCTGTTCACGATCCAAAAGTGATCTACTGGTACTGGATTTATAGGATTCCCTTGCGTTACGCTATATATCGACTGGAGCCTTACCATGGAGTTCCCCCGTTATTGAGAACGGGCTGGATAAATACATGTTCTTGTCCTGTTGAGGTCAGGAGGTGCTATCTGGATGAGATATTTATGGCGTGATGGTTTTTTTTGGCCTATACTGGTCACTATGCCATGAACGTCCCGATTGAACGTGTTCAGGGCATTCATCAAACCATGATCTTCATTTTGTCAGGGAGGATAAGCAAATGAACCCTGTGATAGATACATTACGTTTTTCAGATGAACTACAAAAGGGCGGTTTCACGTCAGAGCAGGCCAATGTCTTGGCTCGGGTATTAGGCGATGAGTTGACGGAACAGCTTGCTACCAAAGAGGATATAAAGGCGCTGAATGCCAAATTCAACTACACCATAGCGTTAATCGGGCTGCTGGTGGCGCTGGAGCTTATTCCTGTTGCCGGGATGGTACTGGGGTGAGCCGGCGAAGCTAATTCGGGATACCCATAGATTTTGCCAAGCTGTAATTTATGAATGTCCTGGATTTGTCCTGAGCCGCGGGTCAAAAGAAAACGCCACTTCTCGGGCAGTGCCGATAACCGCGGTAAATCCCGGATGTCGTGGATTGAGCAGGAAATTCCTTTCAGACGGCACAATAACGCTGGGCACTGACAATACCGACGACTCCAGACCAGCCAACCATTCATCGCCGATAGTGGCAGTCGATAATGGCGGTGGGAACTCGCGCCAGTCATCCGGTAGCGCTTCGTCCGGGAGTTCCATTACGTCCGTTGCCTGCAGGTCCAGACTCAATACGGCGTATTCCCTCAATACCTGATAATCACTCACATGTACCATGATCTCGAGATGCCCCAAGGAGATGGAACTTGTGAGATAGACGCATGCCTGGCCTTTGTTGTTCCACCGCCCCCCAAAACGTCGAGCGCCCTCGCCATCGAAAGCGTTTGCGAGCCGCCG
>JAAXHV010000417.1:3067-3534 GCA_012270695.1 Gammaproteobacteria bacterium
CCGATTGCGTTGCGCTACGCAACATCTCGACCGGGGCCTTACCGTTCAATCCGGCACATGGGCTTATCATCCAGCGGCGCGCGCGGGTTTGGTCGCCCTCGAAAAGATCAATTGCAGCCTTCAAAATTTCTGCGAAACGAAACAGACGATCGCTCTCAGCAGGGGTAAAACGCTTCGCCTTGGCACGTCGCGCCAGGGTCGCGGGAGAAATTGCCAGCAACATGGAAAGCTGTCTTTTCTGTAATCCTGACAGCTCGGCCAGCAAATCAAAAAAGCGATAATGGAAGCCAGCCTCCAACTCTTCGAATAAACGCGGACCGCGTCCTGGCACTCCTAATTGTCCCCAGAAAACATCGCCAGTCGCATGAGGAGCGAACACCTTATTTGTTGCAGTTTTTGTCATAAGTATTAACTCTCAATTGACATAATACAATATACCATAAGATATAGTTAAGAGCAAGAGCTAA
>JAAXHV010000418.1 GCA_012270695.1 Gammaproteobacteria bacterium
CCGACGCAACCGCATTCGGCAGTCGCGCCATGCCGTATCTCCTGGAGTTCAACTCATCGTGGACGGAGCCCGGGGACTCGGATGCCAACATCGCCTGGACCCGCAAAGTATGGGACGATATAGCGACCCGTTTCTCGTCTGGTCATGGCGGCTACCTTAACATGACTTCCTACAACGAACACGGCGAAGGCCTGGTCAAGGAAACCTACGGTGTAAATTACCAGCGCCTGCGCGAGGTCAAACGACAATACGATCCCGACAACCTGTTCCGGTTGAACGCCAACATCCTGCCGGGCTAGTATCGTTCAATAACCTGTTTTTTTATACGCCGGCAGCAACAAGGTCATCACAGCGGAAATGATGATGACAATGACGGCAGTCATCAATACCTCCCGGTAAGAACCATAAGTCTCATAAGCGAGGCCAAAAGCATAAGGACCGAGGCCGGTGCCGATAAGAAAGGAAGAAAACAGGACCCCATATATCTTGCCGAAATTAGCCACCCCGTAGTAGCGGCTGGTGAGAAACGCCAGCATGTCTATCTCCGCACCCATGCTCAGCCCGATGCACAGCGCGGCAAAATAGGCCGGCTCATTAACCGTTCCGGCGGCCAGGATCCCGACACCGCAGGCACTGATTAAAAAACAGATACTGGCGACCCGGGTGGCGCTGAACAGGTCTATCAGGTAACCGACGAAAATACGCGAAACCACGATGGCTATACCCAAGGTGGACTGGACCAGTGCCGCGTCGCCCGTCGTCATGCCGCGGTCCGTCATCATCGGGACCATATGCGATAACACGCCGTAAAGGCCGAAAGACAAGAAGCTGAATATAAGGAAAAGTTGCCACAACAGTCGTGATTTAAGGACGGGCAGCAGGTTCAACGTTGTTTTTTCAGAGCTCCCGGTTGCTGTGACGTCCTTATCAGGTGAAGCAACTTTGCCCTGTCCCGACGGTGCGTCTCGCAGAAAAAAATAGACCAGCGGCACGGCTACTGTCACCGCGACTATCGCCAAACATAAATAACCGGCCCGCCAACCGTAAGTGTCAATGACATACTGCGCCAGTGGAGGTACATAGGCAAAACCCATCCCGCTCCCCCCCATGGCAATCCCGATTGCCAGCCCCCGCCTGCTGTCGAACCAGGTTGTTATGGTGCGCAAATAAGGCAGCGCGTTCGCGCCGGCCCCCAAACAGCCAATCAAAATATAGATAACAAGTAATTCCCACAGGGCGTCAACGAACAGGGCCGGCGTAGCGAGCAAGGCAGCAAAGATCAGGATGGAAGGCAATAACACCCGTCTACTGCCAAAGCGATCGACCAATTGACCAATGATGGGGATGCTGAGCGCCAGTGAAATGGTGGAGTAAGTCGCTGCAAGACTGATTTGAGCGCGATCCCAGCCGAATTCCTCACCCAGGGGTTTGATGAACAGGCCAAGGGCGCCGAAAGCAAACTGGCCGGGTCCGGTGGACATGGCGACCGCGGCAATCGCTACAATCCACCAGCCGCGATAAGTTATGTGATTTTCCCCGGTCATCTCATATTCAGCCTGACGATATTTATCATTGTTCTTATACTGGATAAATACCTTCTCCGGAAGTAAGTGGTAGTTATTGTTCTGATTTCATACCAGGCATTTGTTTTATCGTGAGATGGATCAACACCATAACCAGAACAAAAAGGCTGATGGAAATCATGCTTAATACACCATAGCCGGCCTCTGTAACTGTTATACCGCCAATATAGGAACCCAGCGAATTTCCTGCTGTCATTGCAGCGGCAGCTGCCGCGGCCAGCCGGCCCTTCGGGTCCGCAATCGACATCAGACCCATTAAATAAGGAATAATGAATAATGCAATCAGATTAAGGAGGGGTGTTGTGAAAATAAAAGCGGTACTACTGATGATATTGCAAAGTACCGCGGCAACGATGATTTTCATGCTCAAAGCAATGATTATAGGTTTTCTGTATCCATATCGAGTGTGCAGGATATGCGCAAGCGTTGGGCCAAGAATGGTCAACAGTGCAGAAAAAGACAGCACAGCGCCAATCCGGGTAATTTCCAACCCGGCCCTGACGCCGATGCGTTCTATGAATGTCCAGATGGCCGAATTGCCTGCCCAGATGATTACCAGGGCTGACAGCACTAGAATGCCCGCAAGCCCGACAGAGCCTGGCCCGGATGTGCTTCTTGTAACCGTTGGGGCAGTACGGCCTGTCGGAACACACCACACCAACAGGCTTCCCAGAACCGTAATAATGAACATAATCATGAATGCGCCAGATGCGCCGTCACGTTCTACAAAGAACGGGACAATCAAATAAAATCCCGCTGAAAACGCTGAGTAAGATCCATTCAGAACCGCGAATGACCTGGTAGGACTGGCTGTTCGAGCAAACAGTGAGAAGATACCTGCCACAATCAAACCCTTTCCGATTCCGGCAACAATTCGGCATACAGTTAACAACGTTATCTCGGTCACTAAAACCGACCCGCCATTTCCAAGCAACAGGCATACAAGCCCAACTATGCTTAAAGAACGGACATTAAAGAGGTGGACCCGTGCGGCTATGAGCAGGGAGACGATTCCTACGATAATAAATTCTATTGATGCGATTCTGCCGGCTATCCTTTCTGTGAATTGGTAATCATCAATGATGGCGCCCACCCAGAGCGGCGTCAGCATCTGGGACGAAAATGCAGTGCAGATTACAAAGATGGTCGCAACCAGTACAGGCGTGGAGATAATCAGTCCACCATGGGAACCGGTATCCCGGTCGGCTTCAGTGTTCAAAAGAAATGTTGTTTTTATGGAAAGTTCCGTTTTTCATGATTACGGAAAGGTGAGCGCCCTGATCCTGTAACAACTGTAGATCCTGCAGAGGATTACCGTCAACGACCAGAATATCCGCATGTGCCCCGTCCGCGATTACCCCCAGTTTACCTTCCTGTTGCAGTATTTTCGCGTTTACGGACGTTGCGGACTTCAGGATTTCAACAGCCGGTAATACTTCTCTTCTGATAAGAAATTCCCGTGATTGCGCATCGTTCAGTTCCCCCATTAAATCCGTGCCAAAACCCATTTCCACCCCGGCATTCCGGCAGATTTCCAGCATTCGTATCCCTGCCTCGTTTACCAGTTTCAATTTCTCCAGTACTGTAGATGACAGCCCGAGTTCCGGACCGCGACGCTCGGATTCTCCGTAACAAACCAATGTCGGCACCATGAAAGTCCTATTTTTCGCCATCAGTTGCGCCGTGGCTTCATCGATCAGATTTCCATGTTCAATAGTCCGCACACCGCACTTGACAGCGAGCTGTGTGGAGCGGGAAGTATAAGAATGAGCGCACACGTATTTGTCCCACGCTCCGGCCTCATCAACCGCGGCCCTGACTTCTTCCTCAGAAAATTGTCTGCCTTCCAAAGGATCATAAGGAGAACCTACGCCGCCCGACACCATAATTTTTATATGATCAGCGCCCTTGCGCAGTTCGTCCCTTGCAGCGCGCCGCACCTCGGCTACTCCATCGGCAATTCGCGTCAACATATCCAGTGCATTATTGCCACCTGAACAGGCGCAGGGAATTGCCGGGTCGGTCAGTCTGCGATGATCGCCATGACCGCCGGTCATGCTGATTGCTTTCCCGCCGATAAAGAGACGCGGCCCTGGCGTCAATCCCTGTTCAACTGCCTGTTTTATTCCAAAATCACCCCCGGCCACATCCCGTACCGTGGTAAACCCGCGATTCAATATTTCCTTAAGGCGCTGTACTGCATGTACTGTCATCAAGGTATGCGGCATGTCCGCGGTCAGGGCGTAATTCAGAAACGCTGAATAAACGTGCACATGTGCATCAATGAGGCCCGGCATCAGGGTACGCCCTTTAATATTCAGGACACTTGCCCCAGGTACTTTTACAGGCTTGCCTGATACTTCCTTGATTTGATCATTTTCAACGACGACACTCATGCCGGGCCGTAACTCGTCTGCAATACCGTCGAAGACAGCACAATTCTCGAATACAACGACAGTCATATTGACACCTTATATATCAACACCATAAATATCTCTGGCAGCTTCAATGCTGACATAGCCATTTGACAGGTCTTCTCTGACCGCATCAGGATGACGTTCCCTCGGCTCACCAAATCCCCCTCCCCCTCCGGTCCTGGCGATAATCCTCGTGCCTTTCTTCATAGGTGTTTTTTTAAGTTTCAATACTTCCATGGGTTCGGCATCATCGGCCGGGTAAATGGTTACCCGGGGCGCTACTCCGTCATGTCCGCCGAACAGGCCCCACTGCGGCATTTTCGCCCTGTCGAAGTGGAGATCCACCTCTGCATCCTCTAAGAGTTCATATTCCTTGATGACATTCAAGCCGCCGCGAAATTTACCGGCGCCACCACTATCCTTGCCCAGTTGAAGTCGTTTAATCAAAACAGGGTAACGACTCTCCATTGTTTCCGTCGGACAGTTGCGGAAATCACCGGCAACAGAGTGGGTGGTGGAACTGACACCATCCACTTGTGAACTGGCGCCCCAACCGCCATCCAGTGATTCCCCTTGCACATAAAACTCTCCCGTATCCGGGTGCCTGCCGAAGAAATGCACATTCCAGGAATCGCCCGGCAGTCCTGCCGTGACATTATCCGGTATGGCCGGAGACAGGGCTTTGAAAATAAGGTCAAGCATCAGCATGGTAGGAATTGGCCGCATGCAGGCTGCGGGTTCCTGCGCGTGGAGCACGGAGCCGGGTTCTGCAATGACCTTCAGGTTGGTATAACTGCCGTAATTTATTTCCGGGGTAATGCTGGGGTACAGAAGAGCCATGGCCAGTTTGGCCGTTGTTACGGTAGTAGCTATGGTCGAGTTGATATTACCCCTGCATTGCTTGTTTGAACCCGTCGTATCAATGGTTATTTCATCGCCGGATATGGTTACCGTTACTTTGACAAAAACCGGTTCGTCACTGATGCTGTCGTTGTCATTAAAACCTTCGGCAGTGTAGCTTCCGTCAGGTATGCTGGATATGAACGCCCGGAATTTGGTTTCAGTAGTTGTGAAGATATTTGATGTCGCCTGCCTGACAGTATCCAGGCCAAATCGGTCAATGAGTTCCAGGTAGCGGCGTTCGCCTATACGCGCCGCGGCAATCTGGGCGCCCATATCACCCTTAAGCGATTGTGGCAGCCTCGAGTTCAGACAGAGGATATCCACAATGTCTTTTTCCCACTCTCCTCCGGACATAATCCTGGTAGGCGGCAGGCGAATCCCTTCCTGAAATATCTCTGTCGTACCCAAGGGCATGCCCGGATCAGCCATTCCGATATCGGACCAGTGTGTCCTGATGACTCCAAACCCTGCCGGTTTTCCCTTGTGGCAGTAGACGCTGATGATATCGGTATCGTTCAGGTGGGCCCCCACCATGAATGAGTCATTGACGACGAATACGTCGCCTTCCTTGATGTTTTCCAGGCCGTATTTACCAATGACCGCCTTGATCGCCGGTTCGAGACCTCCGGTAAAATATGGCAGTCCCGGTGCTTGACCAAGCATCTGGACATTTTCATTAAACAGGGCAACCCCATAATCATGCATCTCGTAAATAATGGGCGAGTAAGCGCTGCGATTAAGTACCGCGCTCATATCTTCGGCGATGGAGTTATAGGCGTTACGAATTACCTCGGTTGTGATTGGATCGACGTTCATAGTGCTGGACTCGCCTTCTGCTTTTCTATTACAAGATTTCTATACCGATCAACTTGAACAGTATATCCGGGTGGGACAACGGTCGTGCATGATTTCTCGACAATCACTACCGGCCCCCGGAGGGGTTGTTCCGTAGTCAATGCAGTCCTGTGGATGAATTCCGTATCCCGGCGCCTGCCGTCGAAATAAACCGGACGGATTCGGGATGGCTGGCTTCTGTCCTGATCTGCCGCCAGTTCCGGTTGTTGAGCTTCCAGGCGCGTAGTGACTTCTCCACGCGCTTCCATGCGTATATTCGCCAGTTCCACTTTTTCTTCCGGGTTTGAATGTCCGTAAGTGTGCTGGTACAGTTTGTGAAAATCCCGCTTGAAGCGTTCCGCATACTGCGCATCAGGTGTCGTGTCCTGGGCTACCGGCACGCTGACGAAATACTCCTGTCCGATATAGCGAATATCCAGGTACCGGTAAAAACGCATCTGTTTACGTTCAACACCTTCATCATGCATGAGACCTTCAAGCTCTTTTTCCAGGCCGATAAAACCATCCAGCACCTTGTCCCACCTGATCTCATCAAAGCCGTCATTGAACGATTTGGAAACATCATGGCGAATATCTGACGTTAACATGCCCCATGCTGAAAATGCGCCGGCTACTTCCGGCACGATAATTGTTTCAATACCCAGTTCGCGTGCTATGAAAACCGCATGCATCGGCCCGGCCCCGCCATTCGCTATCAATGCAAACCCCCTTGGGTCGATGCCCTTGCTTATGGTCATAGTACGGATGGCGTTTGCCATTTTCGAATTGACTACAGCAAGTATTCCTTCTGCCATTTGATCCATGCTCATATCAAAGGATTTAGCGATACCCGCAACGACAGAACGGGATAATTCAGCATCAAGGCGCATATTTCCACCGAGAAAGTTGTCCGGGTCAATCCGCCCCAATACCACATTTGCGTCGGTCACTGTCGCCTCTTTGCCACCCATGCCGTAACAGGCAGGGCCGGGTTCCGCACCCGCGCTTTCCGGTCCGACATGCAGCGCACCGGCTTCACTCCATGCTATGCTGCCACCGCCGGCGCCTATGGAATGGATATCCACCATTGGAGTCAGCACGGGGAAGCCTTCAAATTCCGCTTCCGAAACGACAGCCTCCTTGCCATCTATGACCAGGCTTACTTCAAAACTGGTCCCTCCCATATCAATACAAATCAAATTCGGTTTATCAATCCGTTCGCTTAATATCTTTGCCCCGACACTGGCGCCTATCGGCCCGGACATGAGACTGAGCAATGCTTTTGATTGGGCTTCATCAGCGCTGATGAGTCCGCCGTTTGATTGCATTAAGAATATTTTCCGGTCAAATCCTTTCTGATTTAATGAGGCCGCCAGTTTATCCAGGTATTTCTTTAAGACTGGCGCTATGTAGGCATTGATGACCACGGTGCTGGTGCGTTCAAACTCGCGCCATTCCCGGCATATCTCATACGAGGGAGCGACAAA